>CAZKCJ010000255.1:0-4537 GCA_964550885.1 uncultured Rubrivivax sp.
TGCAGCAGCGCGGCGGCGGCGTGCACGCCGATCAGCAGGTAGCCGAAGGTCCCGATCGTCTCGTGGAGGTTCTCGAGCGTGCGCGCCAGCGTCTTGTCGGGCGCGAGCAGCGCCGGTAGGTCCAGGCCGAAGAAGGGCACCGCCTTGCCCTTGGCGCTGAGTACGAGCCAGCCCAGCAGTGGCATTGCGACCAGGAACGCGTACAGCGCCACGTGCATCGCGCTGGCCGCGGCCTGCTGCCAGGCCGGCGGCGGCGGGCTGATCGGCGGCACCGTGGCGAACGCGCGCAGCGCGAGGCGCACGAACACCAGGCCGAAGACGCCGAGGCCGAGCATGAAGTGCCAGGTCTTCATCGCGTCGTGCGCGGCGCTGCCCTTCGGGAACACGCCGCGCAGCTCGATCAGCGCGTACACGGCGATCAGCAGCGCCAGCGTCAGCCAGTGCGCGCCGATCGCGAGCGGGTGGAAGCGGGGCGGGGTGGTCGGTGGGGTCATGGTCGATCGTCGCAGCCGATAAAGGGTGCAGGCCGGTCAACGCGCGCAGCGCACGCCGCGGCGCCGGAGGGTCGTCGCCTGCTGCGCATCGGGCCGGTCAGCGCGCATGGCGCGCGGCGGTGGCCGACGCTTCGGGCCGCAGCGGCGCCCGCGGTCCGCTGCCCGGCGCAGCGGGCAGGACCAGCGTCGCGCGCAGGCCGCCGAGTGCGCCCGGGCCGAGTTCGAGCGCGCCGCCGTACAGCGTGGCCAGCTCCTGCACGATCGCCAGGCCCAGGCCGCTGCCCGGCGTCGCTTCGTCGAGCCGACCGCCGCGGCGCAGCGCGTCGGCGATGCGCTCGGGCGCAATCCCGGGGCCGTCGTCGTCCACCGTCAGCTGCAGCCGGTCCTGCACTTGGCTGCCGGCCAGTCGCACCCGGCTGCGCGCGGCCTTGCAGGCGTTGTCGAGCAGGTTGCCGAGCATCTCCTGCAGATCCTCGCCTTCGCCGGCGAAGGCGAGCGCAGGGTCGAGCTCGAGCTCCAGCGCCAGCTCGCGCTGCGCGTGCAGCTTGCGCAGCACGCGCAGCAGCCCTTCGGCCGCCGCGCGCACCGGCGTGCGCATGCCGACCACGTCGCGGGCCGCGGCCGCGCGCGCGCGCGCCAGGTGCCAGTCGACGTGGCGCCGCGCGGCCGCCACCTGCTCGCGCACCAGCGCCGGCAGCTCGGCGCCGCCAGCGGCCGCGCCCTGCGCGAGCACGGTCAGCGGCGTCTTCAGCGCGTGCGCGAGGTTGCCCGCCTGCGCGCGCGCGCGCTGCACCACTTCGGCGTTGCGGTCGAGCACGCCGTTCAGGTCGTCGACCAGCGGCTGCAGCTCGGCCGGGTAGCTTCCGCCCAGCCGCTGCGTGCGGCCCGCGCGCAACGCCGCCAGCGCGCGGCCGAGCTGGCGCAGCGGCGCCAGCCCGATCGTCACCTGCAGCAGCGCGCCGCCGCCGAGCAGGCCCAGCAGCGCCAGCAGCGACAGCGCGAGCACGGTGTCGAAGCGCTGCGCGGCGCGGTCCAGCGGGCTGCGGTCGGCCGCGACCATCACCCGCCACGGCTGCTGCGCGCCGGCCACGCGCAGCGTGCGCTCGATCAGCAGCAGCGGCTCGCCGCCGGGGCCGGCCAGTGCGTGCACGTGCAGCTCGCCGCGGCCCGGCTCGTCGCGCGGCGCCTGCAGCTGCTCGTCCCACAGCGAGCGCGAGCGCAGCAACCCCGGCGTGCCCTGCGGCCCGGCGCCGTCGACCTGCCAGTACAGCCCCGAGTGCGGCCGCGACCAGCGCGGGTCCGACAGCTGCGTGGCGTCCAGCACCGGCTGCCCGGCGGCGTCGGCGTCGATGCGCGCGATCACCTGGTCGAGCTCGGCGCCGAGCCGCTCCACGTACTGCTGCTGCGCGTGCTCGCGGAACAGCCCCGACAGGATCAGCCAGGCCGCCGCCAGCGTCAGGCCGGCGCTGAGCAGCGTCAGCGCCAGCTGGCGCGCGCGCAGCGTGCGAAAGACCCGGTGACCCATCGCCTCGCGTTCAGGGCCGCGGCGCGAGCCGGTAGCCCAGCCCGCGCACGGTCTCAATCGCGTCGGCCCCCAGCTTGCGCCGCAGGCGGCCGACGAAGACCTCGATCGTGTTCGAGTCGCGGTCGAAGTCCTGCGCGTACAGGTGCTCGATCAGCTCCGAGCGCGACACCACCTGCCCGGCGCGGTGCATCAGGTAGGCCAGCAGCCGGTACTCGTGGCCGGTCAGCGTGACCGTCGCGCCGGCCAGCGTGACCGTGCCGCTGCGCGTGTCCAGGCTCAGGTCGCCGCAGCGCACCAGCGGCGAGGCCAGCCCGTGCGCACGCCGCAGCAGCGCGCGCAGCCGCGCCAGCAGCTCTTCAGTGTGGAAGGGCTTGGCCAGGTAGTCGTCGGCGCCGGCGTCGATGCCGGCGACCTTCTCGTGCCAGCTGTCGCGCGCGGTCAGGATCAGCACCGGCGTGGTGATACCGGCCTGCCGCCAGCGCTGCAGCACGCTCAGGCCGTCGAGCAGCGGCAGGCCCAGGTCGAGCACTACCGCATCGTAGGGCTCGGTCTGCCCCAGGTGCAGCGCGTCGCGGCCGTCGGTCGCCTCGTCGACCGCGTAGCCGGCCTGCGCCAGCGTGGCCCGCAGCTGCGCGCGCAGCGCCGGCTCGTCCTCGACCACCAGCACCCTCATCGGCCGGGCTCCGGCGGCGCACGCGGCGCCGGGGCCGAAGCCTGCCCCGGCAGCGGCCGCTGGCGGCTGCGCAGCACCTCGCCGGTCTTCGCGTCGACCTCGAGCTTGAGCCGCACGCCGTCGCTTTGCAGCAGCTTGAGCTCGTAGATCCAGCGGCCGTCGTCGCGCTCGAGCTCGACTTCGAGCACGTCGCCCGGGTGGCTGCGCTGCACCTTCTGCAGGATCTGGATCAGCGGCAGCACCTCGCCGGCCTGCAGCGCGGCGCGCGCGCGCTCGTGGTCGTGCAGGTGCTCGTGGGTCTTGCCGCTGTCGGCGTGGCCCGGCGGCAGCACCAGCAGCAGCGCGGCGGCACCGACCAGCGCGAGCCGCAGCAGCGGACGGACGGGTGGATTCATGGGCCCCGAGTGTCGGCGATCGCGGCTGAACCGCAGATGAACGCGCGGTTCAGCCGCGGTTCAAGCGCGCCCGCCGATGATCCGCAGCGTCGACCCGGCGCACGGCTGTGCCGGGTGCCGACGGTTTCGGCAGGACAAGGAAAACCGAGATGAAAGCGAATCGAATCGTACTGGCCACTGGGCTGGTGCTGGCGACCGGTGGTGCCTGGGCCGACGACGACTGCGAGGTCGCGGTCGGCCAGTGGCAGCAGCGCTGCGCGGCGCTGTACATCACCGCGTCGCGCGATTGCCACGGCTCTACCGGCACATCGCAGTCGTCGCCGGCCAGCGCCGGGGCAGCGATCAGGCCGGCCCCCAGGCCCAGCGCCAACGGATGGATCTTCATCGGCTTGACTCCTCGGGCTGTTCGTCGTGCGCGCCGGGCGGTAAGTTGCGGCAGACGGCGCCTGCGTTTCGCGACCGGTGGTGGCTGCCAGCAAGCACGGGCAGCGCATGCCGCGCATCGCCCCAGACGGCGGCGTGCGGAAGGGGCTCGCGACGAAGCTCTCGCATGAGCGCCGATGAACGGCAGATGAATTCGCGCTTCAGCATCGATTCAGCGCGGCCTTTCCAGAATCGCTCCATCCGGTGTCGTACCGGACCACGCAGCCGACAAGGAGTCCTGACCATGCAAACCCTCACACCCCGCAGCGAGACCATTGCCCGCCGTTCGCTGATCGCACTGTGCGCGACTGCGGCGCTTGGCATCGCGCAGGCTCAGACGCCCGCCGCTGCGCCCGCCCCGGCCTCGGCCGCCGCCACCGCGCCGGCCGGCCCGACGCTGACGATCCGCGACATCTACGACCGCGTCGACGCCGCCGGCTACCGCGACATCCGCGAGATCGAGTACTCGGGCGGCCGCTACGAAGTGAAGGCGCGCAACGCGCAGGGGCAGCAGGTGAAGCTCTACATCAACGCCAGCATCGGCGCCGTCGAACGTACCCGCGCCCGCGACTGAAGCGCACGCCCTGCCGGCGTTGTCGCCGCCCCGCGCGGGCGGCTGCACGGCCCGGCGGGACGAAGCCGCTGCTGCGCGCCAATCGACCCGTAAGGAGAACCTTATGCGCATCAAGGTGACCCTCGGGGCCTGGTTGCTCGCCATCACGCTGGCGTGGCTCGCGGTCGCGCCGCCCGACTTCGGCGTCGCGCCGCTCGTCGACGCGCAGGGCGCGGCTGTCGGCTGGTGGCAACTGCGCCGGCACACGATCTACCTCACCGGCCTGTGGAGCATCGGCCTGATGAGCCTGGCGATGCTGCTCGCGCTGCGCCTGCCGTCGCTCGAGCGGCCGCTCGGCGGGATGGATCAGGTCTACCGCCTGCACAAGTGGGCGGGCATCGGCGCCGGCGCCACCGCGCTCGCGCACTGGGGCGCGAAGGAATCGGGCGGCTGGATCAAGGCGCTGTGGGGCCG
>CAZKCJ010000256.1:0-4529 GCA_964550885.1 uncultured Rubrivivax sp.
AAACCCGCGCCGATGCTTGCTCTGCGGCGCGTTCAGCGGTCAAAGTTCGGCCTAAGGAGCGGGCGCGGTGGATCGGGCAGTGCGGCGCCACGCCGCCCGTGCGCTTCAGGCCGCCCCGTGCACCGCTGCCTCCAGCTCGGTGAACGCGCGGTCGACGTAGCCGGCCAGCAGCTGCAGGTCGGGCAGCTCGTCGGTCGCGACCAGGCAGAAGAACAGCTGGCCGGCGTAGCTGAACAGCGTGATGTTGAGCAGGTTGCCGGCGGGCAGCGTGCTCACCGGCAGCATCTCGAGCAGCTCGGCGCCCTTCAGGTACAGCGGCTGCTTCGGCCCGGGCACGTTGGACACCAGCGTGTTGCCCATCGGCGGCAGCAGCGCGTGCAGCCCCAGCAGGTCCGCCGCGGTCGCCAGCGCCTGGGTCAGCACGGTGTAGGTCTCGATCGCCGCCGGCTCGACGCTGTCGATCATCGTGCGCACGCCGCGCAGCGAGTAGCCGACGTTGCGCAGCCGCAGGTACGGGTCGTCGGTCGGCGGCGACAGCTCGACCAGCACGATGCCGATCTTGTTGCCGGCGTTGCGGTCGCCTTCGTGCCGCAGGTTCACCGGCATCTGGATCACCACCGGGCGCTTCAGCTCCACCCCCAGCTCGGCCAGGTAGTGGCGCAGCGCGCCGTCCAGGCAGGTCAGCGCGACGTGGTTCAGCGTCGCGCGCGTGCGCCGGCGCAGCGCGTCGACCCGGGCCATCGGCAGCATCGCGCTGGCGAACTGCCGGCCGGGCGTCGCCTTGCCGGTCAGCGGCGTGCGCGGGGTCGCGACGAAGGGCAGCGCGACCGCGTTCTTGGTCAGCCGGCCGCCCTCGAGCAACAGCATCGCGCCCAGCCGCGCGATCCCGAGCGCGTGCCGCCCGGCGCCCAGCAGCTGCGCGCCGACCGCCTGCAGCCGCTGGCCCGAACCGCCGCGCGCGCGCGTGCGCTGGCCGCCGTGATCGATCGTCCACACCGGCCGCAGCCGCCGGTCGTCGGGCGAGTCGCTCAGGGCCTGCGCGACCCAGCGCACCATGGTCACGCCGTCGGCGCAGGCGTGGTGCATCTTCAGGTACACCGCGAAGCCGCCGTCGGCCAGGCCGTCGATCAGGTGCATCTCCCACAGCGGCCGCCGGCGATCGAGCAGCGGCTCGTGCAGCTCGGCGACCAGCGCGTACAGCGCCTTGCGGTCGGCCTGTCCGCGCGGCAGCGCGTGCAGGAACAGGTGCTGGTCCAGCGCCACGCTCGGCGCCGCGCGCCACTGCGGCAGCGCGCCCGGCGCGAGGTGGATCAGCTGGTTGTACGGCGCCTTGACCTCGCTGGCCTGCAGCAGCTCGCGGTACAGCCGCTGCGCGAAGCCGCTGCGTGCACCCTTGGGGCGCTTGAAGATCTGCAGCCCGCCGACGTGCTTCGGGCTGGCCTTGGTCTCGGTGATCAGGAAGCCCAGGTCGAGCAGGGACAGGTGCTGCATGGTCGTGGTTGGGGCCGAGGGTGGGTTGGCTATTCTGCGGGAGCGGGTCGGCCGGCGAGCGCGGCGCCGGGACGAGCCCGGGCGATTCGAGCGCGGCCAAGCCCGGGGCCGCCGGTCGCGCCGGGGGCTGCGCGGCGGGTCGGCGGGCCGGGGGGGCCGCGGGTCGGCGGGTCAACGGGCCGGCGCGTGCTTGACTCGCATCAGCGCCACGCCATTGATGTCCGGACATTGGTCATCGGCGATGTCCGGATGTCGAACGAATCGAGGGCGACCGACCGAGCGAGTGTCAGAGCTGCGGACGATGCGGCGCCGGCGCGGCGGCCACCGCACCGGCGCGACCGGCAGCGGCGATCCTCGCGCCAGCGCCCCGCAGGCCGGCCCGCACCGCCGGACGCGACGCAGCCTGGCACGCCGATTGCGTTCGACGGTGTCGCTTGCGGCAGCGGGGCTGCCGCGCATGCTCGAAGGAGACCGAACCGTGATCCGAACCATCAGCAGCTGGCTTGCCGTCGCCGCGGCGGCCGCAACGCTCGCCGTGGCGCCGCCGGGCAGCGCCTTCGCCCAGGGCAAGAAGGGCGACATCAAGATCGCGCTGATCGCCAGCAAGACCGGCCCGCTCGAGGCCTACGCGAAGCAGACGATCGTCGGCTTCCGGCTGGGCCTGGACTACGCGACCAACGGCACGATGCAGGTCGCCGGCCGCAAGCTCGTGGTGATCGAGAAGGACGACCAGGGCAAGCCCGACGTGGGCAAGACGCTGCTCGCGCAGGCCTACGCCGACGACAAGGTCGACCTCGCGGTCGGGCCGACCTCCAGCGGCGTCGCGCTGGCGATGCTGCCGGTGGCCGAGGAATACAAGAAGATCCTGCTGGTCGAGCCGGCGGTGGCCGATTCGATCACCGGCGAGAAGTGGAACAAGTACATCTTCCGCACCGGCCGCAACTCGAGCCAGGACGCGATCAGCAACGCGGTCGCGCTGGACCAGCCGGGCACCAGCATCGCCACGCTGGCGCAGGACTACGCGTTCGGCAAGGACGGCGTCAAGGCCTTCAAGGAGGCGCTGAAGAACGCCAAGATCGTCCACGAGGAGTACCTGCCGACCAACACCACCGACTTCACCGCCGGCGCGCAGCGGCTGATCGACTCGCTCAAGGACAAGCCGGGCCGCAAGGTGATCTGGATCATCTGGGCCGGCGGCGGCGGCAACCCGTTCAAGATCGCCGACATGGACCTGAAGCGCTACGGCATCGAGATCTCCACCGGCGGCAACATCCTGCCGGCGATGGTCGCGTACAAGCAGTTCCCGGGCATGGAGGGTGCGACCTACTACTACTTCGGCATTCCGAAGAACCCGGTCAACGAGTGGCTGGTCGCGCGTCACTACAAGGAGTTCAAGTCGCCGCCCGACTTCTTCACCGCCGGCGGCATGGCCGCGGCGATCGCGGTGGTCGAGGCGCTGAAGAAGACCGGCGGCGACACCAACACCAACAAGCTGATCGCGACCATGGAAGGGATGAGCTTCGAGACCCCCAAGGGTTTGATGACCTTCCGCAAGCAGGACCACCAGGCGATGCAGGACATGTTCGCGTTCAAGATCAAGGTCGATCCGGCCTTCGCCTGGGGCGTGCCCGAGCTGACCCGCGTGATCAAGGCGTCCGAGATGGACGTGCCGATCCGCAACAAGCGCTGACGCGCCTGCGGCGCGCCAGCGCGTTGCGCTGAACCTTCCGCTCCCCCCAGCCCCCTCCAAGCGGGGGCTCCAGTCAGATGGACGCAGCCCGGCCCTTGGCCGGGCGGGAACTTGCCGTGCTCGAGACGCGTGACCTGACGATCCGGTTCGGCGGCCATGTGGCGGTCGACCATGTGTCCTGCGTGTTCCAGCCGGGCACGCTGACGGCGATCGTCGGGCCGAACGGTGCCGGCAAGACCACCTACTTCAACCTGATCTCGGGCCAGCTGCCGGCGAGCGAAGGGCGGGTGCTGCTCGGCGGCGAAGACATCACCCGGCTGCCGGCGCCGCTGCGCACGCATCGCGGCCTGGGGCGCGCGTTCCAGCTGACCCAGCTGTTCCCCAACCTGAGCGTGCAGGAGAACGTGCGGCTGGCGGTGCAGGCGCGCGAATCGGGTCGGCGCGGCCTGGGGCTGGACCTGCTCAGCGTGTGGCTCGACCGCAAGGCGTGGATCGACGAGGCGCGCCGCATCCTCGACGCGGTGCGGCTGGACGACAAGCGCGACGCGCACGCGAGCAGCCTGCCGCACGGCGACCAGCGCAAGCTCGAGGTCGCGCTGCTGATGGCGCTGGACCCGCAGGTCTACATGTTCGACGAGCCCACCGCCGGCATGAGCGTCGACGAGGTGCCGGTGGTGCTCGACCTGATCCGCGCGCTCCAACGCCGACGCGACCGGCTGATCCTGCTGGTCGAGCACAAGATGGACGTGGTGCGCGAGCTGGCCGACCGCATCGTCGTGCTGCACAACGGCGCGCTGGTCGCCGACGGCGAGCCGGCGGCGGTGATCGCGTCGCCGGTGGTGCAGCAGGCCTACCTCGGCGTGGTCGCCGAAGAGGCGGCATGAGCGCCAGCGCGAACCCCGCGCGCGACGCGAGCGGCACCAGCCGCGGCGCGCCGGCCGCGGTGCTGCAGCTGGCCGGCGTGCACACGCACATCGGCGCGTACCACATCCTGCACGGCGTCGACCTGGCGGTGCCCGCCGGGCAGGTGACGATGCTGCTCGGCCGCAACGGCGCCGGCAAGACGACCACGCTGCGCACGATCATGGGCCTATGGCCGACCTCGTCGGGCGCGGTGCACTTCAAGGGCCGGCAGATCGGCGGGCCCGCGCCCGGGCGCACTGGCGGGTCGGGCCAGCTGTCCACGCCGGAGATCGCGCGCCTGCAGTTCCCGGCCTTCAGCAGCAAGGTGTGCGCCAACGCCGGCGAGCCCAAGGGCTTCGGCGAGATCAACGTGGGCATCACCATCGCCGGTCAGACCGTGCGCCCCGGCGACTGGATCGTCGGCGACGACGACGGCGTCATGGTC
>CAZKCJ010000257.1:0-2306 GCA_964550885.1 uncultured Rubrivivax sp.
TCGCCGGCGCCGGCGACCGGGCCTTCTGCACCGGCGGCGACCAGTCGGCGCACGACGGCAACTACGACGGCCGCGGCACGATCGGGTTGCCGATGGAGGAGCTGCACACCGCGATCCGCGACGTGCCCAAGCCGGTGATCGCGCGCGTGCAGGGCTTCGCGATCGGCGGCGGCAACGTGCTGGCGACGATCTGCGACCTGACGATCTGCTCGGACCAGGCGGTGTTCGGCCAGGTCGGGCCGAAGATGGGCTCGGTCGACCCCGGCTACGGCACCGCGTTCCTCGCGCGCGTGGTCGGCGAGAAGAAGGCGCGCGAGATCTGGTACCTGAACAAGCGCTACTCGGGCGCGGAGGCGGTGGCGATGGGGCTTGCGAACGTGTGCGTGCCGCACGCGCAGCTCGACGCGACCGTGCAGGAGTGGGCCGAGACGATCTGCGAGCGCAGCCCGACCGCGATCGCGATCGCCAAGCGCAGCTTCAACATGGACACCGCGCACCAGGCGGGGATCGCCGGCATGGGGATGTACGCGCTCAAGCTGTTCTACGACACCGACGAGTCGCGCGAGGGCGTGGCCGCGCTGAAGGAAAAGCGCAAGCCCGAGTTCCGCAAGCACGCGAAGTGATCGGGCCGGCGCCGGCCGCCGCGGCGGGCGCGGCGGTGGCTGCCGGGCACGCCGCGGCGCGGCCGCGAAGCGGCGGCCCGATCGCCCCGCAACGCAACCCAGCGAGGTCCAGCAGATGCCCTGTTACGCGATCGACGGCCTGAGCCCGGTGGTCGACCCCACCGCCTACGTGCACCCGGACGCGGTGCTGATCGGCGACGTGATCGTCGGCCCCGGCTGCTACGTCGGGCCGCTCGCGAGCCTGCGCGGCGACTTCGGCCGCATCGAGCTGCAGGCCGGCTCGAACGTGCAGGACGCCTGCGTGCTGCACACCTTCCCGGGCGGCGACGCGATCGTCGAGCCCGACGGCCACGTCGGCCACGGCGCGGTGCTGCACGGCTGCCGCGTCGGCCGCGACGCGATGGTCGGCATGCTCGCGGTGGTGATGGACAGCGCGGTGATCGGGGCCGAGGCGGTGGTCGGTGCCGGCGCGTTCGTGCCGGCCGGCTTCGCGGTGCCGCCGCGCGGGCTGGCGGTGGGCGCGCCGGTGAGGATCGTGCGCACGCTCGGCGATGCCGACGTCGCCCGCAAGCAGGCCGGCACCGCCGCGTACCAGCAGCTGACGCGGCGCTGCCTGGCGACGCTGGTCGCGGTCGAGCCGCTGCGCGCGCTCGCGCCCGACCGGCCGCGGCTCGCGCTGCCGCCGCTGCCGATGCCGGGCAAGGGGCGCTGAACCGTGAGTTGCCGCTCGCCGCGGGCCCGGTCGCAGCGGCCCGCAGCGTTGAACCGGTAGCTGCCGGCGACCCTGGCAACGGCGCCGCGGCGGCTCATGCGGGCGATCGCTCGCGCGGTTCCCGGTCGGCTGGGTTCGAAGCTTCGCGCTGCGCTTGGCGTTCAACTGCCGCGGTCTGGCTTGGAGGGCCCGCTGCCGGTTCCCTGCGCCCGGGCGCGCCGTCTCCGGGCTGCGGCAGTCGCTGCGCTCGCTCGACGCGAGGCGAGCCGGCCCGGGGTGCGGCGCCGGGGCTGCTGCGGGCCGGCCCGGATAATCCACGCATGCTGTTCGCCGAGCTTCGCCCCGACGACGCGCGACCCGCGCTCGGCGACGGCGCGCGCACGCTGAGCGGCGCCGCGCTGGCCGCCGCGGTGGCCGCGGCCGAGCGCTGGCTGCAGGCGCAGCTGCCCGCGGGCGCGCCGGTGGGCGTGCTGCTGCCCAACCGCGTCGAGCACGTGGTGCTGCTGCTGGCGCTGGCGCGCGCCGGCCATCCGGCACTGCTGTTCCCAGGCACCGCGACGGCAGCCGAGCTGCGGGCGCACGCCGCCGCGGCCGGGCTGGCGCTGCTGGTCGGCCTGGCCGACGACCAGCGCCTGCCGCAGCGCGACCCGGCCTGGTGCGAGGGCCTGGCCGCGTGCCGGCTGCAGGTCGCTGCGACCGCGCCTGCGCGCCTGGCGCCGCCGGTGCTGTTCGCCCAGTTCAGCTCGGGGCAGGAGAGCCCGCCCAAGCTGGTCGCGCGCACGCGCGCCGCGGTCGCGGCGGAGATCGCCGGCGTCGTGCGCGCGCTCGGCGTCGACGCTGGCGACCGCGTGCTGGTGAGCACGCGCATCTCGCACTCCTACGCGCTCGTCGGCGGCGCGCTGGCGGCGCTGAGCTGCGGCGCACGGCTGATCCTCGCGTCCGGCCCGGAGCCGGCCGAGGTGCTCGAGCTC
>CAZKCJ010000257.1:2316-4522 GCA_964550885.1 uncultured Rubrivivax sp.
GCTGGCGGTGCCGCCGCTGCTCGCCGCGCTGCTGCGCGCCGAGCTGCACGGGCGCTTCGCGTCGGTGCGCGCGCTGCTGTCGGCGGGAGCGCCGCTGGCCGCGGGCGTGGCGGCGGACTTCGAGGCGCGCACCGGCAAGCGCGTGCGGCAGGACTACGGCGCCACCGAGTGCGGCACGATCGCGATCGCCGACCCCGACGAGGCCGCGCTGGCGCGCTGCGTCGGCCGGCCACTGCCGCACCTGCGGGTGAGCGTGCGCGGCACGGGCGATGCGCCGCTGCCCGCGGGTGAGGTCGGCGAGATCGTGGTCGAGGACGCCGACCGGTGCTGGCGCAGCGGCGACCTCGGCCGACTCGACGCGGCCGGGCGGCTGCACCTGCACGGCCGCCGCAGCGGGTGGGTGCGCGTTGGCGGCGGCGAGCTGGACCTGGCCGACGCCGAGGCGCGGCTGGCCGCGCTGCCGGGCCTGCGCGACGTCGCGCTGGCCGCACCGGCTGGTGGCGATGGCGGGCTGCGGGTGTTCGCGGTTGCCGACGACGCCGCGCCGGCGGACCTGCTCGATGCCTGCCGCCGCGTGCTCGGGCCGGCGCTGCCGATCGCCGCGCTGCAGTGCGTGCCGGCGATCCCGCGCACGGCGGCGGGCAAGATCCTGCGGCGCGCGCTGCCGGCCGAGATCCAGGACCATGGCTGACGCGCTCGCCGCGTGGGCGGCCCCCGACCCGGCCGCGGCCGGGCGGCGGCTGCTGTTCGTGCGCCGGCTGAGCTGCCTGACCTCGATCGGCGTGCACGCCGGCGAGCGCGGCCGGGCGCAGCCGGTGTTCGTCGACATCGTTGCCGAGATCGACGACGGCGGCCGCGAGCTGCACGACGACATCCACCAGGTGCTGGACTACGGCCGGCTGCGCGAGGCCGCGCTGCGCGTGCTCGGCGACGCGCACATCCACCTGGCCGAGACCGCCTGCGAGCGCATCGCCGCGCTGTGCCTGGCGCTGCCGACGGTGCAGGCGGTGCGCGTGCGGCTGGACAAGCCCGAGGCCTTCGCCGACTGCGCCGGCGTCGGCTGCGAGATCCTGCGGCGGCGGCCGCCGCCCGGGCCGTGACGCAGGCTGCCGCCCCGGCCGTGGCGCCGGCCGACGCCGCGCCCCTGGTGTGGCGCACCGCCGGCCGCGTGCTGCGCTGCGAGCGCCCGCTGGTGATGGCGATCGTCAACGTCACCCCGGACTCGTTCGCCGACGGCGGCGCGCACTTCGACCCGGCGCGCGCGATCGCCCGCTGCGAGCAGGCGCTGGCGGAGGGCGCGGACATCCTCGACCTCGGCGGCGAGTCCACCCGCCCGGGCGCCGCGCCGGTCGCGGCCGACGAGCAGCTGCGGCGCGTGCGGCCGGTGCTGCGCGCCGCGGTGCGGCTGGGCGCGGCGGTGTCGGTCGACACCCGCCAGCCCGAGGTCATGCGCGCGGTGCTGGACGAGGGCGCCGACATCGTCAACGACGTCTTCGCCCTGCAGGCGCCCGGCGCGCTGCAGGTGCTGGCGCGCCACCCTGCGGCCGGGGTGTGCCTGATGCACATGAAGGGCGACCCGCGGACGATGCGCGACGAGGCGGTGTACGCCGACGTGGTGACCGAGGTCATCGCCTTCCTGCGCGGGCGGCTGCAGGCCGCGGGCGCGCAGGGCATCGCCGCCGAGCGCATCGCCGTCGACCCCGGCTACGGCTTCGCGAAGCGGCCCGAGCACGGCTGGACGCTGCTCAGCCGGCAGCGCGAGCTCGGCGTGCTGGCGCGGCCGCTGGTCGTCGGCCTGTCGCGCAAGGGCATGGTCGGCGGCGCCACCGGGCGCGCGGTCGGCGAGCGCCGCGGCGACGGCGTCGCCGCGGCGCTGCTGGCCGCGCAGCGCGGCGCGCACGTGCTGCGCGTGCACGACGTCGCGGCGACGGTGGACGCGCTGGCCATCCTGCGCCGCCTGCAGCAGGCCGACGCGGCGACGCGGGCGGCGCCGGCGTGCTGAGCGCGCACACCGCCTACGTCGGCCTCGGCGCCAACCTCGGCGACGCGCAGCAGACGCTGCGCCGCGCCCTGCAGGCGCTGGGCGCACTGCCGCAGACGAGGGTGCAGGCGGCCTCGGGCTTCTACCGCTCGGCGCCGCTCGACGCCGCGGGGCCGGACTTCGTCAACGCGGTGGCGCGGCTGCACACCGCGCTCGCGCCGCACG
>CAZKCJ010000258.1:0-4519 GCA_964550885.1 uncultured Rubrivivax sp.
GGCGAGCCCTGCGACACCTTGTCGCCGAGCTTGACCTTCAGCGCGCGCACCACGCCGGCCACCGACGACGGGATCTCCATCGACGCCTTGTCCGACTCCACCGTGATCAGGCTCTGCTCGACCGCGACCACGTCGCCGGGCTTGACCAGCAGCTCGATCACGGCCACGTCCTTGAAGTCGCCGATGTCGGGCACCAGCACCTCGGTGGGCGCGCCGGCGGCGGCCGCTGGTGCGACCGCACTGGCCGCGGCTGGCGTCGCCGCCGGTGCCGCGGCGGCCGGCGCGGGCGCCGCACTCGCTGCTGCCGGCGGCGCTGCCACCGCGCCGGCGTCGGCCGCCTCGAGCACCAGCAGCGCCGTGCCTTCGGACACCTTGTCGCCGAGCTTGATCCGCAGCTCCTTGACGACACCGGCGTGCGACGACGGGATCTCCATCGACGCCTTGTCCGACTCCACCGTCGCCAGCGACTGCTCGACGCGCACCGCGTCGCCGGGCTTGACCAGCAGCTCGATCACCTCGACGTCCTTGAAGTCGCCGATGTCGGGAACCTTGACTTCCACCAGAGCCATTTGTTCGTCTCCGTCGTCGTGGTGCTCAGGCGTGCAGCGGATCGATGCGCTGCGGATCGATCTTGTACTTGCGGATCGCGTCGGCGACCTTGGCGGCGGGCAGCGCGCCGTCGTCGGCCAGGCCCTTCAGCGCGGCCACCACGATGTAGTGGCGGTTGATCTCGAAGTGCTCGCGCAGCCGCGAGCGGAAGTCGCTGCGGCCAAAGCCGTCGGTGCCCAGCACCTGGTAGCTGCGGCCCTGCGGGATGAACGCGCGGATCTGGTCGACGAAGAGCTTGACGTAGTCGGTGGCGGCGACCACCGGCCCCGGATGCGGCTGCAGCTGCTGGGTGACGAAGGCCAGCCGCGGGGCTTCGGTCGGGTGCAGCAGGTTCCAGCGCGCGCACTCGCGACCGTCGCGCGCCAGCTCGTTGAAGCTCGGGCAGCTCCAGACGTTGGCCGACACGCCCCAGTCGCTGGCCAGCAGCTGGCGCGCGGCGATCGACTCGCGCAGGATCGAGCCGCTGCCCAGCAGGTTCACGGTCGGCGCCTTCGCCACCGCCGCCCCCGGCTCGAGCAGGTACATGCCGCGGATGATCTGCTCCTCGGTCCCCGGCACCAGCCCGGGCATCGCGTAGTTCTCGTTGAGCAGCGTGATGTAGAAGAAGACGTTGTCCTGGCGCTCGACCATGCGCTTGCAGCCGTGGTGCAGGATCACCCCGACCTCGTGCGCGAAGCTCGGGTCGTAGCTGACGCAGTTCGGGATGTTGCCGGCCAGCACCTGGCTGTGGCCGTCCTCGTGCTGCAGGCCCTCGCCGTTGAGCGTGGTCCGCCCGGAGGTGCCGCCGAGCAGGAAGCCGCGCGCCTGGATGTCGCCGGCGGCCCAGGCCAGGTCGCCGAAGCGCTGGAAGCCGAACATCGAGTAGTACACGTAGAACGGCACCATGATCCGGTTGCTGCTGCTGTAGCTGGTCGCCGCCGCGATCCAGCTCGCCATGCCGCCGGGCTCGTTGATGCCCTCCTGCAGGATCTGGCCGGCCTTGTCCTCGCGGTAGTACATCACCTCGTCGCGGTCGACCGGCGTGTACTTCTGGCCGGCCGGGTTGTAGATGCCGATCGGCCGGAACAGCCCCTCCATGCCGAAGGTGCGCGCCTCGTCGACCAGGATCGGCACCACCCGCGGCCCCAGCGCCTTGTCGCGCAGCAGCAGCGTCAGGAAGCGCACGAAGGCCTGCGTGGTGCTGATCTCGCGGCCCTCGGCGGTGGGCTCCAGCACCGGCTTGAAGGTCTCGAGCGAGGGCACGGTGAAGTGCTCGTCGGCCTTCGCGCGGCGGTGCGGCAGGTAGCCGCCGAGCGCGCGTCGGCGCTCGTGCAGGTAGCGCATCTCCGGCGTGTCGTCGGCCGGCCGGTAGAACGGGATCTTCGGCAGCTCGCTGTCGGGGATCGGGATGTTGAAGCGGTCGCGCATGTAGCGGATGTCGTCGTCGGTCAGCTTCTTGACCTGGTGCGCGATGTTGCGGGCCTCGCCGGCACCGCCCATGCCGTAGCCCTTGACAGTCTTCACCAGGATCACCGTGGGCTGGCCCTGATGGCGGTTGGCCGCGTGGAACGCAGCGTAGACCTTGTCGGCGTCGTGGCCGCCGCGGCGCAGCGCCCAGATGTCGGCGTCGCTCATCTTGGCCACCATCTCCAGCGTGCGCGGGTCGCGGCCGAAGAAGTGCTTGCGCACGAAGGCGCCGTCGTTCGCGCGGAAGACCTGGTAGTCGCCGTCGAGCGTGTCCATCATCACCTTGCGCAGCGCGCCGTCGCGGTCGCGCGCCAGCAGCGGGTCCCAGTTGCTGCCCCACAGCAGCTTGATCACGTTCCAGCCGGCGCCGCGGAAGGTGCCCTCGAGCTCCTGGATGATCTTGCCGTTGCCGCGCACCGGCCCGTCCAGCCGCTGCAGGTTGCAGTTGATCACGAAGATCAGGTTGTCCAGCTTCTCGCGCGCGGCCAGCCCGATCGCGCCCAGCGACTCGGGCTCGTCCATCTCGCCGTCGCCGAGGAAGACCCAGACCTTGCGCTTGGCGGTGTCGGCGATGCCGCGAGCGTGCAGGTACTTCAGGAAGCGCGCCTGGTAGATCGACATCAGCGGCCCCAGACCCATCGACACCGTCGGGAACTGCCAGAAGTCGGGCATCAGCCGCGGGTGCGGGTAGCTCGGCAGGCCCTTGCCGCCGACCTCCTGGCGGAAGTGCAGCAGCTGCTCCTCGCTGATCCGGCCCTCCATGAACGCGCGCGCGTACATGCCCGGCGCGCTGTGCCCCTGCAGGTAGACCAGGTCGCCGCCGTGGCCCTCGCTCTCGGCGTGCCAGAAGTGGTTGAAGCCGGCCGCGAGCATGTGCGCGAGCGACGCGAAGGACGCGATGTGCCCGCCCAGGTCGCCGCCGTCGGCCGGATGCAGCCGGTTGGCCTTGACCACCATCGCCATCGCGTTCCAGCGCATGAACGCGCGCAGCCGGCCCTCGAGCTCGAGGTTGCCGGGGCTGCGCTCCTCATCCTGCGGTTCGATCGTGTTGACGTAGCCGGTGGTCGCCGAGAACGGCAGGTCGATGCCCGACTGCCGCGCCTGCTCCAGCAGCTGCTCGAGCAGCTGGTGCGCGCGCTCGGGCCCTTCGGTCTGGATCACCGCACGCAGCGCGTCGAGCCACTCGCGCGTCTCCTGGGCGTCGGGGTCGTTCGCGGCGGGGGCTAGGCGATTGCCCGGCAGTGCGTTCATGCCAATCTCCTGCAGGTTGGGTGATGCCGAAGCGGTCGCGGGCCGGCCGCTCGGATCCGTACACGATAAGCCCGGTCGGCCGGCAGTGTCACACAGCCGGGGATCCAGCCGACTGCGCTCGGCCGGTCCGCTGATCCGGGTTTGTCCCGGGTGGGCACCGGATAATCGCCGGACATGGCCGCCACCCCGCCCGCCTCCGCCGGCCCTGGCGCACCGTGGGTGCGCCTGCGGCGCTGGCTCGGCCGCTGGTGGTTCCACCAGCCGGCGTCGCGCCAGGACCGGTACATCACGATCGCGCCGCTGGCGTCGGTGCTGCTGTTCCTGGCGGCGATCATCGCGGCCTTCTGGTACCTGCGCAACGAGGAGGCCGAGCGCAGCCGCGAATCGCTGCGGCGCGACACCGAGGTGGTGCAGCAGCACCTGCGGCTGCAGCTGATCGAGAACCAGGAGCAGCTGGTGCGCGTGGCCAACGAGCTCGCACGCACCGGCAGCGATGCACGGCGCTTCCATGACCAGGCAGCGGCGTTCATGCGCGAGCGTCCGGCGGTCACCCAGATGGCCTGGCTCGACACCAGCCGCATGCGCAAGGCGGCGCGCTGGGCGCACGCGGTCGGCATCGACGAGCCGGCCCGCGACGCTGGTCACGCGCTTGGGCCCGTCGCCGGCCAGGACGCCGGCCGCGCACCGGGCCGCGGCGCCGGGCGCGACGTCGATCGCGCTGCGGGCCCGCCGGGCGCCGCCGGCGCGCACCCGGCGCCATCCCCGCTGGCCGAGCCGGCGCTCGCCGCATTCGCGCGCGCCCGCGAGCTGCGCCAGCCGGTGTATTCGAGCGCGTTTCGCGACTCCGCTGGCAACCCGCTGGTGCAGCTGCAGGTGCCGCTGGTGGCCAACGACGCGTTCCTCGGCACGGTGCTGGTCGAGTACTCGCTCGAGGCGCTGCTGCGCTACTACGTGCCGGCGGACATCGCCGCGCGCCACCGCATCGAGATCCACGACGAGCACCGCGGCCTGCTGGCCGGCACGGTCACGCCGCTGCCGGCGCCCGACGCGAACCGGCGCTCGCCGCTGACCTACGCGCTGCCGCTGGCGCCGCCGGGTCACGGCCTGTTCCTGGCCAGCGAGGGCCGCCGCACCTCGATCGGGCTGATCAGCAACACGCTGTTCTGGATGGTGGTCGCGCTGTCGGTGCTGACGGTCTGGATGCTGCTGGGCA
>CAZKCJ010000259.1:0-4506 GCA_964550885.1 uncultured Rubrivivax sp.
GCCTGCAAGCTGCCCGCCCGGCAACGGCGCCGGCTGCTGCGCGCGCTGCTCGGCACGCCCCCGCTGGCGCTGGCCGCGCTGCGGCGCGCGCTGGCCGCGTCGCCGGCGCCGGCTAGGCCGGCCGCACCTGCCGACATCGCAGGCGAGCCGGCGGCGGCGGCCGGGCTGCGCTGGGTCCACGCCTACGCCGCCTTCGGCGAGCCGAAGTACCCGCCGGGCTTCGCCCACTTCGACTACGTGAACCCGACGGCGTTACAGGGCGGCACCTTGCACCTGCGCAACCCCGACCGGCGCACCAGCTTCGACAAGTTCAACCCGTTCACGACCAAGGGCAACGCGCCGGCCGGCATGGGCATCTTCATGTTCGAGTCGCTGGCGGTGCTGGGCAGCGACGAGCCGCAGACGATGTACGGCCTGCTCGCCGAGGCGATCGCGGTGGCGCCGGATAAGTCGTGGATCGCGTTCCGGTTGAACCCGCAGGCGCGCTTCAGCAACGGCGACGCGGTCACCGCCGCCGACGTGCAGTACAGCTTCGAGTCGGTGTCCGGCCCGTACGCGTCGCCCGGCATCCGCGCGGCGCTCGCCGGCGTCGAGCGGGTGGTGGTGCTCGATGCGCGCAGCGTGCGCTTCGAGCTGCGCGAGCGCAGCAACGACACGCTGTTCACGGTCGGCGGGCTGGCGGTGTTCTCGCGCAAGTGGGCGCTGGGCGCCGACGGCCAGCCGCGGCGCTTCGACGAGATCGTCACCGAGTACCCGATCACCACTGGCCCGTACACGATCGCCAAGGCCGACTCGGGGAGGCGGCTGCAGTTCCAGCGCCACCCGGGCTACTGGGCGCGCACGCTGGGCGTGCGCCGCGGCATGTTCAACTGGGAGCGCGTGGTCTACCGCTACTACGCCGACCAGGCGGTCGCGCGCGAGGCCTTCAAGGCGGGCGAGTTCGACATCTACCTGGAGTACAGCGCGCGCGCCTGGGTGCGCCAGCACAAGGGAATCAAGTGGGACGACGGCCGCATCCGCAAGGACCGCTTCGAGACCGCGATCGGCCAGGGCCTGCAGGCCTACATCCTGAACCTGCGGCGGCCGCTGTTCGAAGACATCCGCGTGCGCGCGGCGCTGGACTACAGCTACGACTTCGACACGGTCAACCGCCTGGGCGAGTACCGGCGCGCGAACAGCCTGTTCAACAACTCCGAGTTCGCGGCGGCGGGGCTGCCGTCGGCGGCCGAGCTGGCGCTGCTCGAGCCCTTTCGCGCGGCGCTGCCGGCGACGGTCTTCGGGCCGGCCTTCGTCGCGCCGTCGACCGGGCGCGACCCGAAGCGGCTGCGCGCGAACCTGCTGCAGGCGCGCGCGCTGCTGGAGCAGGCCGGGTGGCGCTTGGCAGCCGACGGCAAGCTGCGCAACCCGCGGGGCGAGGCCTTCGAGTTCGAGTACCTGAGCCCGGGCGAGCCGGGGCGGGTGACCGAGTGGCAGGCGAACCTGGCCAAGCTCGGGATCACGATGAAGGAGCGCAACGTCGACTTCGCGCTGTACCGCCGCCGGCTCGAGGAGTACGACTTCGACCTGATCGCGATTGCCGGCGGCGACTTCACGCTGCCCGACGCGACCGCGCTGCAGAGCATGCTCGGCAGCAAGGCCGCCGACGAGAAGGGCAACAACAACTTCCGCGGCGTGAAGAGCGCGGCCGTCGACTTCCTGATCGAGCGCATCGGCCAGGCGCGCACGCTGGCCGAGCTGCGCGCGGCGGCGCGCGCGCTCGACCGCGTGGTCATGTGGAACCATTGGCAGGTGCCCGACCTGTACACCGCCGACCAGCGGACCTCGTACTGGAACCGCTTCGGCATGCCGGCGCGCCGGCCGCGCTACTTCACGATCGACACCGGCTCGGGCTTCCCGCCCTGGCCGCTGGAGACCTGGTGGATCAAGGACGCCGCGCAGCGCTGAAGGAGCCCGCCCGATGCTCGCCTACATCCTGAAGCGGATCGCGCTGATGCTGCCCACGCTGCTGGGCGCGCTGACGATCACCTTCGTCGTGATCCAGTTCGTGCCCGGCGGGCCGGTCGAGCAGATCATGGCCGAGGCCCGCGCCGGCCAGGGCGAGGGCGGCGCGTACAAGGCCGGGCGCGACAGCGACGCCAAGCAGATCGCCGAACTGAAGAAGCTGTACGGCTTCGACCAGCCGGCGCACGTGCGCTACCTGCAGATGCTGCGCAGCTTCCTGCGCTTCGACCTGGGCCGCAGCTTCCTGCACAACAAGGACGTGTGGCAGCTGATCAAGGAGAAGCTGCCGGTGTCGATCAGCCTCGGGCTGTGGACCTTCCTGATCAGCTACCTGATCTCGGTGCCGCTGGGCGTGGCCAAGGCGGTGCGCGAGGGCTCGCGCTTCGACTTCGCGACCTCGCTGATCGTGCTGATCGGCTACGCGATCCCGGGCTTCGTGCTCGGCATCTTCCTGATCGTGCTGTTCGCCGGCGGCAGCTTCGTCGAGTGGTTCCCGCTGCGCGGCCTGACCAGCGACAACTGGGACGAGCTGAGCTGGCCGGCGCGCATCGCCGACTACTTCTGGCACCTGACGCTGCCGCTGATCTGCCTGGTGATCAGCAGCTTCGCGGTGACCACGATGCTGACCAAGAACACCTTCGTCGAGGAGATGCGCAAGCAGTACGTGCTGGTCGCGCGCGCGAAGGGGCTGTCGCAGCGCCGCGTGCTGTACAAGCACGTGTTCCGCAACGCGCTGATCCCGCTGGTCACCGGCTTCCCGGCGGCCTTCATCGGCGCGTTCTTCGCCGGCTCGGTGCTGATCGAGACGCTGTTCTCGCTCGACGGGCTGGGGCTGCTGAGCTTCGAGTCGGTGGTGCGCCGCGACTATCCGGTGGTGCTGGGCTCGCTGTACCTGTTCACGCTGATCGGGCTGGTGGTCAAGCTGGTGTCGGACCTGCTGTACGTGGCGGTCGACCCGCGCGTGCAGTTCGGCGCGGTCGCGCGCTGACGGCGGCGGCGATGGCACAGACCCCCGCCCCGCTGGCCGCGGCCGCCACGCCCGCGGCGCCGGCCACGCGCGCCGCGCGGCCGCTGTCGCCGAACCAGCGCGCCTGGGCGCGCTTCCGGCGCAACCGCGTCGGCACCGTGTCGCTGTGGTGCTTCGTCGCGGTGCTGGTGGTGACCACGCTGGTCGAGCTGGTCAGCAACGACCGGCCGCTGGTCGCGCGCTACGACGGCCAGCTGTACTTCCCGCTGCTGCGCAACCAGCCGGAGACCACCTTCGGCGGCGACTTCGGCACGCCCACCGACTGGTCCGACCCGCTGATCGCCGAGCGCTTCGCCGCACCCGGCAACTGGGCGGTGTTCACGCTGAACCGCTACGGCGCGAACACCGCCAACCCGTTCGAGCTCGAGCCGAGCCCGGCGCCGCCGAGCCGGCTGCACTGGCTGGGCACCGACAGCTTCGGGCGTGACATGGTCGCGCGGCTGCTGTACGGCTTTCGCGTGAGCATCTGGTTCGCGTTCGCGCTCACCCTCGTCGGCACCGCGATGGGCATTGCCGCCGGCGCGCTGCAGGGCTACTTCGGCGGTCGCGTCGACCTGGTGCTGCAGCGGCTGATCGAGATCTGGGGCGCGGTGCCCGAGCTGTACCTGCTGATCATCTTCGCGTCGATCTTCGAGCCGTCGCTGCTGCTGCTGCTGGTGCTGCTGTCGCTGTGGGGCTGGATGGGCCTGAGCGACTACGTGCGCGCCGAGTTCCTGCGCAACCGCGGGCTGGAGTTCGTGAAGGCGGCGCGCGCGCTGGGCCTGAGCAACGGCCAGATCATCCGCCGCCACGTGCTGCCGAACTCGATGACGCCGGTGATCACCTTCCTGCCGTTCCGGATGAGCGGCGCGATCGTCGCGCTGACCTCGCTGGACTTCCTCGGCCTGGGCGTGCCGGCCACGGTGCCGTCGCTGGGCGAGCTGCTGCGCCAGGGCAAGAACAACCTGGACGCCTGGTGGATCATCTTCCCGACCTTCGTGGTGCTGGTGCTGGCGATGCTGGCGCTGACCTTCATCGGCGACGCGCTGCGCGACGCCTTCGACACCCGCAAGTCATGAGCCCGCCCGGCCGCCCGAAGGGCTCATACCGGAGGGCGCAGCCCGAAGGTACTCCAGTGAGCGCGCCGAGCCGCTGCCGAGCACGCGCGCCGCGGCGCGGCGCGCGCAGGATCACCCGATGAGCCGGCCGCAGCCGATCGGCGGCGACGGCCGCAGCGCGCGGCGCGAGGGCGCCGACCCACCCGCGTCGAAGCGCACGCTGCTCGAGCTCGAGCGGCTGAGCGTGCGCTTCGGCGACGCGACCGTGGTCGACCAGGTGTCGTTCGCGATCGCCGCCGGCGAGAAGTTCGGGCTGGTCGGCGAGTCGGGCTCGGGCAAGTCGATCACCGCGCTGTCGGTGCTGCGGCTGACCGACGCGGCGCGCACCACCGGTTCGATCCGCTTCGACGGCGAGGAGCTGACCGGCAAGAGCGAGCGCGC
>CAZKCJ010000260.1:0-4501 GCA_964550885.1 uncultured Rubrivivax sp.
CGCCACCGGCCGCTCGATGAACAGCCGCGACACGTTCATGCCTGCTCGCGTGCGTCGCCGGCCGCGGCGCGGCTACGCGCCGCCCGCTTGCGCGCGCGGCTGGCGGCGCCGCACCGCAGCGGCCGAGGCGGCACCGGCGGGCACCGCGGCGGCGCCCGCCGCCGCCGCCGCCGCCGGCTGCGCCGCGCCGTCGGCCGCGCCTTCGGCCGCGTGCACCCGGCCGCCGTCGCGCACGCGGTCGCCGCCCTCGGTCACCACCTCCTCGCCGGGCTGCAGGCCGCTGCGGATCAGCACCCGGTCGGCGGACGCGATCCCGCGCGTGACCGGGCGCAGGTGGGCGATGCGCGCGGCGTCGACCACGTACACGTAGTCGCCCTGCGGCCCGGTGCGCAGCGCGGTCACCGGCACCAGCACCCCGCGCTCGCGCCCCAGCTGCAGCTGCGCGTTGACGAACTGGTTCGGGAACAGCTGGCCGTCGGCGTTGGCGAAGCGCGCCTTGGCCAGCACCGTGCCGGTGGCCGGGTTGACCTGGTTGTCCAGCGTCAGGAAGCTGCCCTGCGCGAGCGTGCGGCTGCGCGCCGGGTCCAGCGCCAGCACCGGCAGCGGGCCGCGCCGCTGCGCCGCGCGCACGGCCTGGATGCGGTCCTGCGGGATCGCGAAGACCACGTCGATCGGCGCCATCTGGGTGATCGTCGCGATGCCGGCGGCGCTGCCGCTGGACACCAGGTTGCCCGGGTCGACCGTGCGCAGGCCGATCACGCCGCTGATCGGCGCGCGGATCGTCGCGAACTCGAGGTTCAACTGCGCCGCCCGCTCGCTGGCCAGATCGGCGTCGATCGTGCCCTGCAGCTGCTGCACCAGCGCGGCCTGGCTGTCGACCTCCTGGCGCGCGATCGAATCCTGCTCGAGCAGCCGCCGGTAGCGCTGCAGCGTCACCTGCGCGGCCGCCAGCTGCGCCTGGTCGCGCAGCCGCTGCCCCCTGGCCTGCGCCAGCGCCTGCTCGTAGGGGCGCGGATCGATGCGCGCGAGCACCTGGCCCTTGCGCACGCTCTGGCCTTCGGTGAACAGCACCTCGGTCAGCACCCCCGACACCTGCGGCACCAGCGCCGCGGTCAGCGGCGAGCTGACCGTGCCCAGCGCGTCGATGACCACCGGGATCTCGCCCGGCGTCGCCGGCGCGAGCCCGACGGTGACGCCGCCGGCGGGCGGTCCGCCGGGGCTGCCGCCACCGGCTGCGCCGGCCGGCGGCGGCGCCGGTGGCGCCGGCTCGCGTGCGCGCTGCACCAGCCAGTAGGCGGCGCCGGCCAGCGCCACGATCAGCAGCAGCGTCAGCCAGCGGCCGCGCCGGCCGGCGGGCGCCGGCGGCAGTGGAGCAGCGGCAGGGGTCGGGTCAGGGTGCATGGGCGGGGCGATGCAGCGCTCGCCCGCCCGCATGCTACCCAGGTGCGGGCGGCTGCCCGCAGCGCCGGCCGCGCGGCCCCAAGCCGCGGCGCCGGCCGGCACGAGGCAGCGTCAGCCCATGTGCAGGCCGCCGTTGCAGCTGAGCTCGGCGCCGGTGGTGAAGCCGGCGTCGTCGCTGGCCAGCCAGGCGACGATCGAGCCGATCTCCTCGGGCGTGCCCAGCCGCTTGACCGGGATGCCGGCGACGATCTTGTCCAGCACCTCGGGCTTGATCGCGCGGACCATGTCGGTGCCGATGTAGCCCGGCGCGACGGTGTTGACGGTCACGCCCTTGCTCGCCAGCTCCTGCGCCAGCGCCATCGTGAAACCGTGCATGCCGGCCTTGGCGGCCGAGTAGTTGGTCTGCCCGGCCTGGCCCTTCTCGCCGTTGACCGAGCTGATCTGGATGATCCGGCCCCAGCCCTTCTCGAGCATGCCCGGCACCACCTGCTTGGTCACGTTGAACATGCTGTTCAGGTTGGTGTCGATCACCGCGTCCCAGTCGTCGCGGGTCATCTTCACGAACATGCGGTCGCGGGTGATGCCGGCGTTGTTGACCAGCACGTCGATCGGGCCGTGCTCGGCGGTGGCCTTCTTGAACGCATCGACCGTCGAGTCCCAGTCGGCGACGTTGCCGACCGACGCGTGGAAGCTGTAGCCCTGCGCCTTCTGCGCGTCGATCCACGCCTTGTGGTCGCGGGTGGGGCCGCAGCCGGCGATCACCTTGAAGCCGTCCTTGTGCAGCCGGCGGCAGATCGCCGTGCCGATCCCGCCCATGCCGCCCGTCACGTACGCCACCTTCTGTGCCATTTCGCTCTCCTTCGGGTTGACAGTCGTGAGGGTTCCCCGCAGTCCGGTCGGCGTCAAGCGGGGTTCCCCCTGAGTGCCCCGTGGCTGCGTCTGGGGCAAGCGCGGTCAGCACTCGCCGGCCGCCGCGGTCGCGGGGCGTGCCTGCTTCGGGCCCGCCTCAGGCCTTCTGCTTGACGTAGCGGCCGGGCGCCGGCTCGATCGCCTTGAAGCCACGGCCGCCGTAGCCCTTGGGCGCGGCCACCAGCGGCCCGGCCTTCGGTGCGAGCCAGTCGCTCCAGTCGGGCCACCAGCTGCCGGGCACCTCGGTGGCGCCGGCGAACCAGTCGTCGGCGGCGGCCGGCAGCCGGTCACCGCACCAGTGGTTGCGCTTGCCCGCCTGCGGCGGGTTGATCACGCCGGCGATGTGGCCGGAGGCGCCGAGCACGAAGCGCCGCGGCCCCTTCAGCACGCGGGTCGACGCGTAGGCCGACTTCCAGGGCACGATGTGGTCGTCGCGCGAGCCGTAGATGTAGACCGGTGCCTTGATCGCGCCGAGGTCCAGCGCCTCGCCGCAGACCGTCAGCCGGCCGGGCAGCTTCAGCTCGTCCTGCAGGTAGGTGTGGCGCAGGTACCAGCAGTACATCGGCCCGGGCAGGTTGGTCGAGTCGCTGTTCCAGTACAGCAGGTCGAAGGCCGGCGGCGACTCGCCCTTCAGGTAGTTGGCGACCACGTAGTTCCAGACCAGCTCGTTCGGCCGCAGCATGCTGAAGGTGGTGGCCAGCTCCTGCCCGCGCAGCAGCGCCGGGCCGGCGGGCGCCTGGTCGCCGATCGTCAGCTCGCGCAGCTGCACCCCGGCCTCGTCGATGAAGACGTCGAGGATGCCGGTGTCCTCGAAGTCGAGCAGCGTCGTCAGCAGCGTCAGCGACGCCGCCGGCTGCTGGCCACGCGCGGCCAGCACCGCCAGCGCGGTGGCCAGGATCGTGCCACCGACGCAAAAGCCCAGCGCGCTCAGCCGCTTCGCGCCGGTGAGCGCGAGCACGGTGTCCAGCGCGCGGATCGCGCCGTCCTCGATGTAGTCGTCCCAGCCCTTGGTGACCAGCGACTCGTCGGGGTTGCGCCAGCTGACCACGAACAGCCGGTGCCCCTGCGCGACCGTGTAGCGGATCAGCGAGTTCTCCGGCTGCAGGTCCATGATGTAGAACTTGTTGATGCACGGCGGCACGAACAGCATCGGCAGCTCGTGCACCTTCGCGGTCAGCGGCTTGTACTCGACCAGCTGGAACAGCTCGTTCTCGAACACCACCGCGCCTTCGGTGACGGCGACGTTGTGGCCGACCTCGAACGCGTCCTCGTCGGTGATCGACAGGTGCCCCTTGGCCGCGTCGGCCAGCAGGTTGCGCATGCCGGCCATCAGGCTCTGCCCCTGGGTCTGCAGCGCCAGCGCCTGCGCCTGCGGGTTCAGCGCGATGAAGTTGCTGGGCGCGGCCGCGTCGACCCACTGCTGGACCGCGAAGCGCAGCCGCGCGCGGGTCTTGCGGTCGCCGTCGACCGCCTCGGCCAGCCGCATCAGCGTGCGCGCGTTCAGCAGGTACAGCCGCGCGGTGAAGGCCGCGCCCGGCTGCTCGCTCCACTCCTTGGCGGCGAAGCGGCGGTCGCCGATCTTGTGGTCCGGCGCGCCGCTGCCGGCGGCGAGGCCCGCGTTCCACAGCTCGGCGGCCTCGCGCAGGTAGTCCTGCTGGATCTCGAGCAGCTTGTCGGGCGCGACGCTCAGGCCGTCGATCCGGCGCATCGCGTCGTCCAGCACCGCGCTCGCGCGCTCCGCCACTCGGGGGTCGACTGCCACCAGGGTCTCGCTCATCGATCCGTCTCCTCCTCCAGACCCGCGCCAGCCCGGCGCTGCGCGTGCGCCCGATTGTCGGCCAGCCGACTTAGGGCAGTCTGACGCGGGGGCGGCCGATCGCGCGCGCGGCTCAGCCGAACCAGATCCGGAACAGGCCGACGACCACGTGGCCCCAGATCAGCAGGTTCACGCCGACCAGGGTCAGCACCCGGCTCGCCGCCCACAGCGCCTTGGCGCGGCTCAGGCAGGCGGGCTCGCCGGTGCTCGCGTACAGCACCAGGTACAGCGCCGACGGCACGAAGGTACCGACGATCAGCAGCGCCATCACCCAGTAGAAGACGATCATGGGGCGCGATTGTCCGGGATCCGTCGGGGCCATCGAACGCCCGAAATGCGCCGGAAAAGGCGCGGTCCGGCCGTCGAACCCGCCAC
>CAZKCJ010000261.1:0-3660 GCA_964550885.1 uncultured Rubrivivax sp.
GTCGATGTAGCGGCGCACGCCGGCGAAGCGCGCGAAGTAGCGTTCGATGTAGTCGCGCGCGGCCTTCTGCTCGATGCCCAGCGCCTGCGCCAGCCCGAACGCGCCCATGCCGTAGATCAGGCCGAAGTTGATCGTCTTCGCGTAGCGCCGCTGCTCAGCGCTGACCTGCGCCAGCGGCAGCCCGAAGACCTCGGCGGCGGTCGCACGGTGGATGTCCTCGCCGGCGGCGAAGGCGCGCAGCAGGCCCTCGTCGCCGCTCAGGTGCGCCATGATGCGCAGCTCGATCTGCGAGTAGTCGGCCGACACGATCGCGTGTCCGGGCTTTGCGATGAAGGCCTCGCGGATGCGCCGGCCCTCGGGCGTGCGCACCGGGATGTTCTGCAGGTTCGGGTCGTTGCTCGCCAGCCGCCCGGTCACCGCCACCGCCTGCGCGTAGTTGGTGTGCACGCGGCCGGTGGCCGGGTCGACCATCTGCGGCAGCTTGTCGGTGTAGGTGCTCTTGAGCTTGCTCAGGCCGCGGTGGTCGAGCAGGCAGCGCGGCAGCGGGTGGTCCTGCGCGAGCTTCTCCAGCACCTCCTCGTCGGTGCTGGGCGCGCCGCTGGCGGTGCGCTTGACCACCGGCAGCCCGAGCGTGCCGAACAGCAGCTCGCCGATCTGCTTCGGGCTGCCGAGGTTGAAGGGCTGGCCGGCGAGCTCGTGCGCACGCTGCTCGAGCCGGGCGATGCGCTCGCCGAGCTCGCGGCTCTGGCGCGCGAGCAGCGCCGCGTCGATCAGCACGCCGTGGCGCTCGATCCGCCCGAGCAGCTCGCACACCGGCAGCTCGATGCGCTCGTAGACAAAGCGCAGCCCGGCCTCGGCCTGCAGCCGCGGCCACAGCCTGCGGTGCAGCTGCAGCGCCATCTCGCTGTCTTCGCCCGAGTAGGTGGCCGCGCGCGCGACCTCGACCTGGGCGAACGCGATCTGGTGCACGCCCTTGCCGCACACGTCCTCGTAGCTCAGCCCCTTGCGCCCCAGGTGGCGCTCGGCCAGGCTTTCCAGGTTGTGCGGGCGGTGCGCCTCGAGCACGTAGCTCTGCAGCAGCGTGTCGTGCACGTAGCCGCGCACCGTGATGCCGGCGTTGGCGAAGACGTGGCGGTCGTACTTGATGTTCTGGCCGAGCTTGGGCGCGGCCGCGTCCTCGAGCCAGGGCTGCAGCCGCGCCAGCACCTCGGCGCGCGGCAGCTGCGGCGGTGCGCCGGGATAGTCGTGCGCCAGCGGCAGGTAGGCGGCCGCCCCCGGCTCGACCGCGAACGAGATGCCGACCAGCTGCGCGCGCAGCGCGTCGAGCGAGTCGGTCTCGGTGTCCAGCGCGACCAGCTCGGCCGCGCGCAGTCGCGCGAGCCAGTGCTCGAAGCGCGCCCAGTCGAGCACGGTTTCGTAGTCGCCGGGCAGCGCCGCCGCTGCGCCGGCGGCGCTGCCCGCGTGGTCCGCCTGCACCGCCGCGCCGCCGGCCGCCGCGGGCTGCGCGGCCAGCGCCTGCTCCAGCGCGCGGCGCAGGCTGCGAAAGCCGTAGCGTGAGTAGAAGGCCAGCAGCGCCGGCGCGTCGGCGTCGCGCAGTGCCAGCGCGTCCAGCGCCGGCCAGCCCGGCAGCTGCGCCGACAGGTCGCAGTCGGTGCGCACCGTCACCAGCCTGCGGCCGGTGGGCAGCCAGTCGAGCGCGCGCCGCAGGTTGTCGCCGACCGCGCCCTTGATCCGGTCGGCAGCGGCGATCACGCCGTCGAGGCTGCCGTACTCGGCGATCCACTTGGCCGCGGTCTTCGGCCCGACCTTGTCGACGCCGGGCACGTTGTCGACCGCATCACCCATCAGCGTCAGGTAGTCGACGATGCGCTCGGGCGCGACCCCGAACTTGGCCTGCACGCCGGCGGCGTCCAGCGTCTCGGGCGGCCGCGCCATGGTGTTGATCAGCGTGACCTGCGCGTCCACCAGCTGCGCCAGGTCCTTGTCGCCGGTGGAGATCAGCACCTGCAGCCCGCACTGCGCGCCGCGCCGCGCGAGCGTGCCGATCGCGTCGTCGGCCTCGATCCCGGGCACCACCAGCACCGTCCAGCCGAGCAGCCGCACCGCCTCGTGGATCGGCTCGATCTGCGCGCGCAGGTCGTCGGGCATCGGCGCGCGGTTGGCCTTGTACGCGGGGTACCAGTCATCGCGGAAGGTCGGGCCGGAGGCGTCGAACACGCAGGCCGCGTGACCGGCGCCGACCTGCGCGCGCAGCCCTTCGAGCATCGCGACGAAGCCGTGGATCGCACCAGTCGGGAAGCCGTCGGGCGAGCGCAGATCCGGCAGCGCGTGATAGGCGCGGTACAGGTAGCTGGAGCCGTCGACGAGGAGCAGGGTGCCCATCGGCGGCATTGTCCGGCAGGTTATGCTGGCCCGAAGCCTGCCGCCGGAGCCTGCCAATGCCGACCCGCCCCAACCTGCGCCCGCTGACCACGACGCTGATCGGCGGCGTGGTCTTCCTGCTGCCGCTGATCGTGGTGCTGGTGATCGTCGGCCAGGGCCTGCAGCTGGCGGCGCGGGTGATCGCGCCGCTCGTCGACAAGCTGCCGCGCGAGCAGATCGGCGGCGTCGCGCTGGGCACCGTCGCCGCGCTGGCGCTGCTGATCGCCGCCTGCTACGGCGCCGGCGTGCTCGCGCGCGCGGCGATCGGGCGACGGCTGTCCAGCGGCTTCGAGGATCGGCTGATGACGATCTATCCGCGCTACCTGGTGGTCAAGGCGATGTCGCAGGGGCTGCACGGCGTGCTCGGCCGGCACGTGCTCGAGCCGGTGCTCGTCAGCCTCGACGACCAGCAGCAGATCGCCTTCGAGATCGAGCGCACCGCCGACGGCCGGGTCGTGGTCTTCCTGCCGGGCGCGCCGGACGTGTGGTCGGGCAGCGTGGCGATCGTCAGCGCCGAGCGGGTGGCGCTGCTCGCCGTCGACCCCGCGCGGCTGACGCGCGCGCTGCAGGGCCTGGGCCGTGGGCTGGCCGCGCTGCTGCCGTCTGCGCCGCCGGCGCCGGCCGCGAGCGCGGCATCGCCCGCGGCGGCGCGCTCCTAGAATGCCTGCATGGACAAGCATCTCGCGGCCGGACTGCTCGCGCTGGCGGCGGCCTGCGGGGTGCAGGCGGCGCCCGCCGCAGCGGTGCCGGCGGCAGCGGCGACCGCGGCACGACCGGCGCCGGCCGCGTCGGCGGCCGATGCGGGCGAGCCGGTCGCCTCGCGCGTGCCCGAGCCGCAGGTGCAGCGCATCGTGATCGAGGACGACCGGGTGCGCATCGACGAGCTGCGCATCCGCGGCCAGACGCGGCGCATCGTCGTCCAGCCCAAGCTGCCGGGCGCGCCGGCCTACCAGATCGGCGTCAACCGCGACGCGCACGACTCGAGCGCCGACCCGCGCTCGGAGGGCCGGGCGCTGTGGCAGCTGTTCAGCTGGTGACGGCCCCGGCATGGCCGTCTACACCGAAGTCCGCTTCGACGACGCCGACGCCCTGGGCCGCTCGCTCGGCCTGGGTCCGCTGACCGAGCTGCGGCCGATCCGCGCCGGCATCGAGCCCGTGCACCTGGCCGCCAGGTTCGAGGGAGCGCTGCGGGGCACGCTGCTGACGTGGCTCAAGGCCGGACGCAGCTATCCGCTCAGC
>CAZKCJ010000261.1:3670-4418 GCA_964550885.1 uncultured Rubrivivax sp.
CTACGCGAGCACCGCGCGCGGCCAGTGGGTGCTGACGCTGTTCGAGCGGCTGGAGCGCGCGCAGGTGCCGTACTACCTGCGGCTGATGCAGCACCTGGCCGGCCACGGCATCCCGGTGCCAGCGCCGCAGGCCGCGCCCGACGGCGAGCTGCTGCACACGCTGGCCGGCAAGCCGGCGGCGATCGTCACCCGCCTGCCCGGCAGCCACCGGCTCGCGCCCGACGCGGACCACTGCGCGCAGCTCGGCGCGATGCTCGGCCGGATGCATGTCGCCGCGCGCGACTTCGCGCTGCAGCAGCCGCACCTGCGCGGCCTGGCCTGGTGGGTGCAGGTCGCGCCCGAGCTGCGGCCGCAGCTGGACGCGCAGCAGACCGCGCTGCTGCACGACGAGCTGGCGTTCCAGCAGCAGCTGGCGAGCTCGGCGGCCGGCCGCGCGCTGCCGCGCGGGCCGATCCACGCCGACCTGTTCCGCGACAACGCGATGTTCGACGACACCGCCGGCGAGGACCGGCTGTGCGGCATCTTCGACTTCTACTTCGCCGGCACCGATGCGCTGCTGTTCGACCTGGCGGTGTGCCTGAACGACTGGTGCACCGACCCGGCCGACGGCCGCCTGGTCGACGAGCGCGCGCATGCGCTGGTCGCCGCCTACGAGCGCGCGCGCCCGCTCGACGGCACCGAGCGGCGGCTGCTGCCGGCGCTGCTGCGCGCCGGGGCGCTGCGCTTCTGGCTGTCGCGGCTGTGGGAC
>CAZKCJ010000262.1:0-4377 GCA_964550885.1 uncultured Rubrivivax sp.
CGAGCCGCTCGGCCGGGGTGCGCGGGTCGATGCCGGCGGCGAACAGCGCCTCGCAGGCGTAGATGTTGCCGGCGCCGACCACCACCCGGCCGCCCAGCAGCACGCTCTTGATCGCCGCACTGTGCCCGCGCAGCGCCGCGTGCAGCGTGGCTGCGGTCAGCGCCGGGTCAAAGGGCTCGGCACCCAGCGGCGCGAGCCTGGCGGCCGCCGGCGGCGCGTCGATCGCCGGCGCCCACTGCACCGCGCCGAAGCGGCGCGGATCGGTCAGGCGCAGCGTGCCGCGGTCGGTGACCAGGTCGAAGTGGTCGTGCGGCCCCGGCGGCGGTGGCGCGGCGAGCAGCGCGAGCGACCCGGACATCCCCAGGTGCAGCAGCAGCCCGCCGCGCGCGCTCGGGCCCGAGCCCGGGCCTTGCGGCGCGCCCGCGGCCAGTGGCAGCCACAGGTACTTGCCGCGGCGCTGCGGCTCGCCGAGCACCGCGCCGACCAGCACCCGCGGCTCGACCCCGAGCGGCCAGCGCAGCGGCTTGCCCAGCCGGACTTTCCGCACGGTTGCGCCAGCGAGCCGGCCGCCCAGGCTGCGCCGCGTGACCTCGACCTCGGGCAGCTCCGGCATGATTCATTATGGGACAATGACCCAGCCATTCCTGGAGCGTCGATGACGTTGCTTCGCGTGCGGCCGCTGGCCGCATGGGCCCGGGCCGCAGCCGCGGCCCTTTCGTTTTGTGCGGCGGCCGGCGTCGGCGCACAGGCCGCGCCTGCGAGCCCCATGCCAGTTGCGCCGGTGCACAACTCGGCGCTCGATGCGGCGCTGTTCTACCAGCTGCTGATCGGCGAGATCGAGCTGCGCGCCGGCCAGGCCGGCACCGCCTACGAGATCGTCCTCGACGCCGCGCGGCGCAACCGCAGCGAGCAGCTGTTCCGCCACGCGACCGAGATCGCGCTGCGCGCGCGCGCCGGCGAACAGGCGCTGGCCGCGACCCGGTTGTGGCGCAGCACGCTGCCCGAGTCGCTCGAGCCGCTGCGGCTGCAGGTGCAGATCCTGATCGCGATGAACCGCATCGCCGACCTGGCGGAGCCGCTGCGCTCGCTGCTGCAGGCCACGCCGGCGGCCGAGCGGCCGGCGCTGATCGCGTCGCTGCCGGCCGCGTTCCAGCGCAGCGCCGACAAGCACCAGGCAGCGACGCTGCTCGACGGCGTGCTCGAGCCCTATCTGCAGGACGACGGCACCCGGCTGGCCGCGCAGCTGGCGAGCGCGCGGCTGTGGGCGCTGGCCGGCGAGCTCGACCGCGCGCTCGAAGTCGCGCAGCGCACCCACGGCGAGAACCCGGCGGCCAGCGGGCCGGCGCTGCTCGCGCTCGAGCTGATGCCGGTGCGGCCCGAAGCCGAGGCGGTGGTGCGCGCCTATCTGGCCGGGCCCGCGCCCGAAGCGGCGGTGCGCCGGGCGTACGCGAGCCAGCTGCTGGCCGCGCAGCGGCTGGCCGACGCAGCCGCGCAGCTCGAGCTCAGCACCGCGCAGCAGCCCGATTTCGCACCGCAGTGGCTGACCCTGGGCGCGGTGCGGCTGGAGCTGAAGCAGCCGGCCGCGGCCGAGGCCGCGCTGCAGCGCTACGTGCAGCTGAGCGAGCAGCGCAGCGCGGCGGCCGCGGCAGCGGCGGCCAGCGCGGCGGCCAGCGATGCCGACGACGACGAGCGCGACGCCGACGAGCGCAGCGCGGCGGCCGCCGACACCGGCCTGACGCGCGCGTGGCTGCTGCTCGCGCAGGCGGCCGAGATGCGCGGCGACCCGGCGGGCGCCGAAGCCTGGCTCGCCCGCGTCGACAACCCGCAGTACGCGCTCGAGGTGCAGGTGCGGCGCGCGACCCTGCTCGCGCGCCAGGGCCGCGTCGACGAGGCGCGCGCGCTGATCCGCAGCGCGCCCGAGCGCGACCCGGCGGATGCGCGCGCGAAGCTCATGGCCGAGGCGCAGCTGCTGCGCGACCAGCGCCAGTGGCAGGCCGCGGCCGACGTGCTGGCCGAAGCCAGTCGCCGCTTCCCGGACGACGCCGACCTGCTGTACGAGCAGGCGATGGTCGCCGACAAGCTCGGCCAGCCCGACCGGATGGAGCAGCTGCTGCGGCAGGTGATCGCGCTCAAGCCGAAGCACGCGCACGCGTACAACGCGCTCGGCTACTCGCTGGCCGACCGCAACGTCCGCCTGCCCGAGGCCAGGACGCTGATCGAGAAGGCGCTGGAGCTCGCACCCGGCGACCCGTTCATCACCGACAGCCTGGGCTGGGTCGACTACCGGATGGGCGACCGCAGCGAAGCGCTGCGGCGGCTGCGCGAGGCCTACCGCGCACGGCCCGACCCCGAGATCGCCGCGCACCTGGGCGAGGTGCTGTGGGTCAGCGGCCAGCAGGCCGAGGCCCGACGCATCTGGGCCGAAGCCGGCAGCCGCGACGCCGGCAACGAGGTGCTGCGCGAGACGATGCAGCGCCTGGGCGCGACGCCCTGAGCACGCTGGCGCTGCGCTCGCGCACGCGGCGCGCGCTGCTGGCGGCGCTGCCGCTGGCGCTGCTGGGCGCTTGCGCGAGCGCGCCGCGGCCGCCGGCGCTGCTGGCCGGGCGGCTCGCGGTGCAGGTCGAAGCCAGCGCCGAGCACCCGGCGCATGCACTGAGCGCAAGCTTCGAGCTCAGCGGCGACGAGCACCGCGGCGAGCTGCGCCTGGCCAGCGCGCTGGGCACCCAGCTCGCGCAGGCGCGCTGGACGCCGCAGGCGGTGTGGCTGCGAACCGCAAGCGGCGAGCAGCGCTATCCCGACCTGCCGGCGCTGGCGCAGGCGTACTTCGGCCAATCGCTGCCGCTGCAGGCGCTGCCCGACTGGCTGCGCGGCCTGCCCTGGGCCGGCGCGCCGAGCCGCGCGCTGGCGGCGCCCGCGCTCGGCTTCGAGCAGCTCGGCTGGACGATCGACACCGCGCACGCAGCGCAGGGCCGGATCGACGCGCGCTGGGCCGGCCCGCCCGCGGTGCGCCTGCGCGCGCAGCTCGACCAGCCGTCATGAGCGGCCTGCGCGCGCTGTACGAGCTGCCGGCCCCGGCCAAGCTGAACCTGTTCCTGCACGTCGTCGGCCGCCGCGCCGATGGCTTGCACCTGCTGCAGTCGGCCTTCGTGCTGATCGACTGGGCCGACACGCTGCACCTGGAGCGGCGCCGCGACGGCCGGCTGCAGCGGCACGATCTGGAGGCGGCGCTGCCGGCCGACGACCTGTGCCTGCGGGCGGCGCGCGCGCTGCAGCAGGCCGCCGGCTGCACCCTCGGCGCCGACCTGTGGCTGGCCAAGCGGCTGCCGACCGGCGCCGGCCTGGGCGGCGGCAGCTCCGACGCGGCGACCACGCTGCTCGGGCTGAACCGGCTGTGGGACCTGCGCTGGTCGCGCACCCGGCTGCTCGCGCTGGCAGCGACGCTGGGGGCCGACGTGCCCTTCTTCGTCGGCGGGCACAACGCCTTCGTCGAAGGCATCGGCGAGCGGCTGACGCCGATCGCGCTGCCGCCGGCGACCTACGCGGTGGTCAAGCCGCCGGCGGCGCTGGCCACCGCGCGGATCTTCGCCAGCGCGTCGCTGGTGCGCGACACACCCGCCGTTATACTTGCGGGCTTCCTGGCAGGCACCGACCGGCCAGCGTCGAATGCGGTGAGCACCGCCGCGATCGCCGCCGGCTTCGGGCGCAACGACCTCCAGCCGGTGGCCGAGGCGGCGTGCACCGAGGTTTCGGCGGCGCTGCACTGGCTGCAGGCGCGCTTCGGCAACAGCCGGATGACGGGGTCGGGCAGCGCGGTGTTCGCCAGGGTCGGCCCCGACGAGGCCGTCTTGCCGTCAGTGCTGGCCGGCTTGCCGGCTGGCTGGACGGGGCGGCTGAGTCGCAGCCTGGACCGCCATCCGCTGGCGGACTGGGCCGAAGGGCCGAGCGGTTGAAGCGGGCCGGGCGGCAACGCCCGACCCGGTGTAGGGGAGTAGCCAAGTTGGTCAAGGCATCGGATTTTGATTCCGACATGCGAGGGTTCGAATCCTTCCTCCCCTGCCAGATCCACCACCCGGCCCCCGGGTGCTGAGCGGCGCGACCTGCGCCGCACTGCGAAGGCTGCTCGCGTGCTGTTCAACACCCTGCTGTTCACGGGCAACTCCAACCGGCCGCTGGCGCAGGAGATCGCGTCGCAGCTGGGCGTCGAGCTGGGCCGCGCGCTGGTCGGACGTTTCTCCGACGGCGAGGTGCGCGTCGAGGTGCAGCAGAACGTGCGCGCGCGCGACATCTTCGTGATCCAGTCGACCTGCGCGCCGACCAACGAGAACCTGATGGAGCTGTGCATCCTGGTCGATGCACTCAAGCGCGCGAGCGCGCGGC
>CAZKCJ010000263.1:0-4305 GCA_964550885.1 uncultured Rubrivivax sp.
CAGGTCGTACAGCACCAAGGTACTGCCCGCCAGGTGTTGACGCGCCAGGCGCCGCCCAGGCCGCCGGACCAGGGCTTGTCGGCCCGCGAGAAGCTCATCCGCTCGCCCCAGGCGCGGCCGGTGCCGCCAAAGCCCACCAGCGACCAGCGCGGCGTCACGTCCACGCGCAGCTCGGCCTCCAGCACCGCCACGTTCTCGTCCTGGAAGCGCGCTGCCGGGATGCCGCGCAGGTCGATGAAGGGCAGCATGTAGAAGGGCACCTCGCCGCGCGCCGCGCGCCGCGCGGCCGTCGGCGCGCAGTCCCAGCGTCAGGTCGTCGCGCAGCGGCGTGTAGTCGAGGACGTGCGCGCGGTAGGTCTGGAAGTCGTTGTCGCTGCCGATGCTCTTGCCGTAGACCGTGGCCACTGCCTCGCCCAGCCAGCCGCGGTTGGGCGTGAAGATGTTGTCGCGCGAATCGTGCTCCAGCGCCGGCCCGAGTCCTGAGCTGCGCTGCGCCAGCTGGAAGGGCTTCAACCCGGCGTCGCCGATGGCCAGGTCCAGACTCGGGTCCAGGTCCAGATAGATCCAGCGCAGCGCGGCAAAGGTGTCGCTGTCGGCCAGCCGCAGCATCGCCTGCCGGAAGGAAGCGATGCCGTCGAGCGAATAGCCGATCTTCTGCACCGGAATCAGCAGTTGGCCGCCGATGCCGTAGAAGTCCAGGTTGACCTTGGCCTCGCCGAGGTCGCCGCGGTAGCGGAAGCGATCAGCTGGCGATTCCGCTCGTCCTCGTGGTCGCGCGGCGCATCTCGGTGAAGGACATGCTGCTCGACCTGGTCACGGTGCTGGTGTAGGCGCGGCGCCTGCGGTGCGACGATTCGCGGCAAGTGCCGGCGATCCGCGGGCAACGATCTGATCCACGTTGCCCGTTGGCGATCAGCGCTGCGCCTGCAGCTGCCGGATCAGTTGCGCGACCTGCGCGTCCCCCGGCCGCAACTGCTGCAGCGCCTCGGCCTCACGCAGCGCGTCGGCGCGCCGGCCCTGCTGCGCGTAGAAGACCGCCAGCGCGTAGGCGATCGCCGGGTCCGTCGGATCGAGCCCGCGCGCGCGGCGCAGCGCGGCTTCGGCAGCCGGCAGCTGGCCGAGCTGCTGGCGCGCGAGGCCGAGGTTGTACTGCGCGCGTGCGTTGCGCGGCATCAGCTTCGCCGCCTGCGCGAGTGCGTCGGCGGCTTCGGGCAGGCGCTGCTGCTCGGCCAGCAGCAGGCCGAGCGAATACTGCAGCTCGCCGATGCCGGGTTCGCGCTTCAGGCCGTCGCGCAGCACGCGCTCGGCGTCGGCCGGGCGCGAACGCGCGGCGTAGAACTGCGCGAGGTTGGCCCTTGCCGGCGTGAAGTCGGGGTCGATCTTCAGCGCCGCGAGCGTGTAGCGCTCGGCCAGTTCGTCGCGGCCCAGGTCGGCGTACAGCGCACCGAGGTTCAGGTTCGCGCCGGGCATGTCGAGCGAGACCTGCTGCGCGGCGATGTATTCGCCGAGTGCGGCATCGAAGGCGGCGCGCGTGGCTGCGTCGAACTGCTCGGCCGGCAGCGACGCCAGGCTGCGCGCGGCGGCGATGCGCACCGCGCGCAGCGGGTCCTGCAGCAGCGGCGCGAGCGTCGGCACGCGCTGCGACGCCGGCAGCGTGCCGAGGCTCGCCGCGGCGGCGGCGCGCACCTCGGCGTCGGGGTCGCGGGCAGCGTCGATCGCCGCTGTGCCGCGGCCGCCGAGCATCTGGATCGCCGTCGCACGCACGATGCCGGGCTGTACGCGGTCGGCAGCAATCGCGGCGAGCGCCGCGTCCGCTCCCGGCTCGCCGCGGCGCGCGGCGGCGAAGGCCGTGCCGAAGTGCGGCCTGCGCTTCGGGCCGTACCAGCGCTCGACCGCGTCGGCCGCCCATCGCGCCGTCTGCTTGGCATGGCACTGGTTGCACGCGTTCGGCGTGCCGATCGCCACGCTCAGGTCGGGCCGCGGGATGCGCAGGCTGTGGTCGGGCCGCGGCTGGATGCGCATGTAGGTCTTGGCCGGCATGTGGCAGGCGACGCACTGCGCGCCGGCGCTGCCTTCGCGGTGGTGGTGGTGCGCCGGGCTGTCGTAGTCGCCCGCCGCGGCCGGGAAATCGCTGCGCCCGGGGCGGGCGTGACACTGGCCGCACAGCGCGTTGCCGTCGAGCCGCGGCCGGGCGCGGTGCGGGTCGTGGCAGTCGCTGCACTTCACGCCGGCGGCGAACATCTTGCTCTGGCGGAACGAGCCGTCGACGTAGACCTCGTCGAGCTGCTGGCCGTCGGCGTGGTACAGCCCCGGCAGCAGCAGGCTCGGCAGGTAGTGGTCGAGCCGCGGCTCGCCGGGCACCGGTTGGGCGGTCAGCTCGGCGCGGCGCGAGTGGCAGGCCGAGCAGACGTCGACCTGCGTGCGCGCGTCGCGCGGGTCGGCAACCAGGCCGTGACGCGGCGGCGGCGGTGCCGCGCGGCCTTCGGCCTGTGCGTGGGCCCATTCGGCGTGGCGCGATCCCGGGCCGTGGCAGGCCTGGCATGACACGTTGCCCTCGGCCCAGCGCGAGTCGAAGCGGTCGGCCGCGGCGTCGTAGCGCTTGTCGAAGCCGGTGGTGTGGCAGGCGATGCACATCGTGTTGCCGGTCTGGTAGCGGCCGGTCCAGTGCAGCACGTCGCCGGGCGGCGTCTTCTCGTCGGGCAGCAGGTGGAACCAGCGTTTGGCGCGCGCGTCCCAGGCGATCGTCAGCGGCTGCAGCCGGCCGCCTTCAGTCTCGATCAGGTACTGCTGCAGCGGATCCCAGCCGAAGGTGTACTGGACTTCGAAGTCGGCCATGCGGCCGTCGGCGCCGTCGGTGTGGACGAAGTACTTGCCGTCGCGCCGGAAGAAGCGGGTGGTGACGCCGTGGTGGCGGAACTGCGCGCCGTCGAAGTCGCCGCGCACCGTCGCGGGCGTTGGCGCCGCCATCGCCAGCGCGTGGTGCGAGCCGCTCCAGGCCTCGGCCTGCGCGCGGTGGCAGCCGACGCAGCTCGCTCCCTCCACGTAGGTTGCCGCCGCCGCGCCGGCCGCCATCGGGGCCGAAGCCGCCGCGAGCGCGGGGGCTGCGGCCACTGCGGCCGGCGGTGGCCGCGTCGTCCAGCGCCAGCCGGCGATCGCCACGCCGAGCAGCACCAGCGCCAGCACCGCGCCGACCAGCGCGCGGCGGCGCTGCGATCCTGGTGCGGGCGAAGTCGCGGCGGCGCCGCCGCGCGGCGCTTCGTGCGGAGCCGCCGCTGCAGCGCGGCCGGATGCCGCGGCCTGCGGCTGGCGCGTGCCGCGGCGCCGGCGCGGCATCGGCGCTGCCTCAGGCCGGGTGGTGCGGCAGGTAGCGCACCGCCAGCACGCCTTCGATCGCGCGCAGGCTGTCCAGCACCTTGGAGTCGACCGCGCTGTCGACGTCGACCAGCGTGTAGGCCATCTCGCCGCGCGACTTGTTCACCATGTTGCTGATGTTCAGCCCGGCATGCGCCATCGCGGTCGAGATCTGGCCGAGCATGTTGGGTACGTTGGCGTTGGCGATGCCGATGCGAAAGCTCGACTCGCGCGGCATCGCCACCGTCGGGAAGTTGACCGCGTTGACGACGTTGCCGTGCTCGAGGTAGTCGCGCAGCTGGTCGACGACCATCACCGCGCAGTTGTCCTCGGCCTCGCGCGTCGACGCGCCCAGGTGCGGCAGCGTGATCACGCCGGGGCGGCCGTGCAGCGCCGGCGACGGGAAGTCGCACACGTACGCGCCGACCGCGCCCGAGGCCAGCGCAGCGAGCACCGCGGTGTCGTCGACCACGCCCTCGCGCGAGAAGTTCAGCAGCACCGCGCCCTTGCGCAGCAGGCCGATGTTGGCCGCGCCGACCAGGCCGCGGGTGGTCGCCACCAGCGGCACGTGCAGCGTGACGAAGTCGCTGCTGCGCAGCACCTCGGCCACGCTGCCGGCCTTGCGCACCTGCGACGACAGGTTCCAGGCGGCGTCGACGGTGATCTCCGGGTCGAAGCCCAGTGCCTGCATGTCCAGCTTGATCGCCGCGTCGGCGACCAGGCAGCCGATCTTGCCCAGGCCGATCACGCCCAGCGTCTGGCCGCTCAGCTCGCGCCCGGCGAAGGCCTTCTTGCCGTCCTCGACCAGCCGGTCCATGTCGGCGGCCTTCGGGTCCAGCGCCTCGACGAAGCGCAGCGCCGCCGGCAGGTTGCGCGCGGCCATCAGCATCGCCGCGATCACCAGCTCCTTGACCGCGTTGGCGTTCGCGCCCGGGGCGTTGAACACCGGCACGC
>CAZKCJ010000264.1:0-4285 GCA_964550885.1 uncultured Rubrivivax sp.
AGTTCCTGTCCGACGTCTACCTGCGCTGCCCCGACTGCGACGGCAGGCGCTTCCGCGCCGAGGTGCTCGAGGTGCGGCTGGTGCGCGGGCCGCGGCGGCTGTCGGTGGCCGACGTGCTCGAGCTCACCGTCAACGAGGCGGTGCAGCTGTTCGCCGCCGACCGCGAGGTGGTCGCGCGGCTGGCGCCGCTGGTCGACGTCGGCCTGGACTACGTGCGTCTGGGCCAGCCGGTGCCGACCCTGTCCGGCGGCGAGGCGCAGCGGCTGAAGCTCGCCGGCTTCCTCGCCAAGGCGGCGGCCGCGCCGGGGCCGCGCGCGGCGCGCGGCGGCGCGTCCGCAGCCCGGGCGAAGGGCACGCTGTTCCTGTTCGACGAGCCGACCACCGGGCTGCACTTCGACGACATCGCCAAGCTGATGCGCGCGTTCGCGAAGCTGCTCGACGCCGGCCACTCGCTGGTGGTGATCGAGCACAACCTGGACGTGGTGCGCGCGGCCGACTGGATCGTCGACCTCGGCCCCGAGGGCGGCGACGCCGGCGGTGAGATCGTCGCCAGCGGCACGCCGCAGGACCTGAAGGCGCACCCCAGCTCGCACACCGGCCGCGCGCTGCGCGACTACGACGCGGTGCTGGGCCTGGAAGCGGCGGCCGCCGAGCGCGCCGCCGCCTACGCCGATGCCGCCGGCGACGCCGGCAGGCCGCTGCAGCAGGCGCTGCGCGCGCCGGCCGGGCCGCAGGTGATCGCGATCGTCAACGCGCACGAGCACAACCTGCGGAACCTGAGCGTGGACATCCCGCGCGGGCGCTTCAACGTGATCACCGGCGTGTCCGGCTCGGGCAAGAGCACGCTCGCCTTCGACATCCTGTTCAACGAAGGCCAGCGACGCTACCTGGAGAGCCTGAACGCGTACGCGCGCAGCATCGTGCAGCCGGCCGGGCGGCCCGAGGTCGACGCGGTCTACGGCATCCCGCCGACGGTGGCGATCGAGCAGCGCCTGAGCCGCGGCGGGCGCAAGAGCACGGTGGCCACGGTGACCGAGGTCTGGCACTTCCTGCGGCTGCTGTGGGTCAAGCTCGGGCTGCAGCACTGCGTGCGCGACGGCCTGCCGGTGCGGCCGCAGAGCGCCGAGAGCATCGCCGCGCAGCTGCTGCGCGACCACCGCGGCGAGCACGTCGGGCTGCTCGCGCCGCTGGTGGTCAACCGCAAGGGCGTCTACACCGACCTCGCCAAGTGGGCGAAGGCGCGCGGCCACAGCCATCTGCGCGTCGACGGCGAGTTCCTGGGCCTGGACCCGTGGCCGCGGCTGGACCGCTTCAAGGAGCACACGCTGGAGCTGCCGGTGGCCGACTTCGTCGTCGACCCGGTGCGCGAGGCCGAGCTGCGCGCCGCGCTGGCCAAGGCGCTGGAGCTGGGCCGCGGCGTGCTGCACCTGCTGCACCCGCTGGACGGGCTGAGCGCCGCGCTCGACGCCGGCGAGGCCACCGCGGCGATCGGCGCGGTCAAGGTGTTCTCGACCAAGCGCGCCTGCCCGGGCTGCGGCACCAGCTACCCGGAGCTGGACCCGCGCATGTTCTCGTACAACAGCCGCCACGGCTGGTGCCCGAGCTGCGTCGGCACCGGCCTCGCGCTGACCCGCGAGCAGCGCCGCGCGTTCGACGACTCGGTGCGCGCCGGCGACGACAAGGGCCGCGAGCAGAGCTTCGCCGGCGACGAGCTCGAGGTCGAAGGCCTGGTCGACCAGCCCTGCCCCGAGTGCGAGGGCACGCGGCTGAACGCGATGGCGCGCGCGGTCGCCTTCGACGGCCGGCCGATCAGCGAGGTCGCCGCCTGGCCGGTGGCGCAAGCGCGCGCCTGGGTCGAGGCGCTGCTCGAAGACGGGCGGCTGAGCGCACGCGAGACCGGCATCGGCCGCGACGTGATCGCCGAGATCGGCTCGCGCCTGCGCTTCCTCGAGCAGGTGGGCCTGGGCTACCTGACGCTCGACCGCGCGGCGCCGACGCTGAGTGGCGGCGAGGCGCAGCGCATCCGGCTCGCCGCGCAGCTGGGCAGCAACCTGCAGGGCGTGTGCTACGTGCTCGACGAGCCGACGATCGGCCTGCACCCGCGCGACAACCGGGTGCTGCTGGGCGCGCTGCAGCAGCTCAGCGACAAGGGCAACACGCTGGTCGTGGTCGAGCACGACGAGGACACGATCCGCCACGCCGAGCACCTGATCGACATCGGCCCGGGCGCGGGCAAGCGCGGCGGCACGCTGGTGGCCGAGGGCAGCGCCGCCGACCTGGCGGCGACCGCCGCGTCGGTCACCGGCCGGCTGCTCGCGCAGCCGCTGCGCCACCCGCTGCAGCCGCGCCGGCCGGTGGCCGCCGACGCGCCGGCGCTGTCGATCCGCGGCGCCGCGCTGCACAACCTGCAGTGCGTCGACGTCGCGCTGCCGCTGCAGCGGCTGGTCGCGGTCACCGGCGTCAGCGGCTCGGGCAAGAGCACGCTCGCGCGCGACGTGCTGCTGGCCAACCTGCTGTTCGTTAACCGGCGCCACGGCCGGCCCGACTGGCGCGGGGTCGCGCGCATCGACGGCTGGCAGGCGGTGCAGCGCGTGCTCGAGGTCGACCAGACGCCGATCGGCAAGACGCCGCGCTCGTGCCCGGCGACCTACGTCGGCTTCTGGGACGCGGTGCGGCGCCTGTTCGCCGAGACCCTCGAGGCCAAGGCGCGCGGCTTCGGCGCGGCGCGCTTCTCGTTCAACACCGGCGACGGCCGCTGCCCGAGCTGCGAAGGGCAGGGCGTGCGCAGCATCGAGATGAGCTTCCTGCCCGAGGTGAAGCTGCCCTGCGAAGCCTGCCGCGGCCAGCGCTTCAACCCGCAGACGCTGGCCGTCACCTGGCGCGGCCGCAGCGTCGGCGAGGTGCTGGCGATGGAGGTCGACGAGGCGGTCGACTTCTTCGCGGCGATGCCGCGCATCGCGCACCCGCTGCGGCTGCTGCAGGACGTGGGCCTGGGCTACCTGACGCTCGGCCAGCCGAGCCCGACGCTGTCCGGCGGCGAGGCGCAGCGGATCAAGCTGGTGACCGAGCTGTCCAAGGTGCGCGACGGCGACGACCGTCGCGGGCGAGCCCCGCACACGCTGTACGTGCTGGACGAGCCGACCGTCGGGCTGCACATGGCCGACGTGGAGAAGCTGATCCGCGTGCTGCACCGGCTGGTCGACGCCGGCCACAGCGTGGTCGTGATCGAGCACGACCTGGACGTGATCGCCGAGGCCGACTGGGTCGTCGACCTCGGCCCCGAGGGCGGCGGCGACGGCGGCCGGGTGGTCGCCGCCGGCCCGCCCGAGCAGGTGGTCGCCGCCGGCACCCACACCGGCGCTGCGCTGGCGCCGGTGCTGGCGCGCGCAGGCGGCTGAGGCCGGCGGCAGTTCGGGCGCCGGCGAGGGCCCGGCCGGCGGGTGCCAGAATCGTCGGCGACGAGCCGCGCGCGCTGCGGCGGCGAAGCCGCGTGCGCACCGAACCCGGCGGGCCCGGGTGTTCGCTGGGGGCGAGATGACGCCGATGTTCGAGAGCTACCGCGGGACCGTCTATCCGTGGCACTGCGACCACATGGACCACATGAACGTGATGTGGTACGTGGGCAAGTTCGACGAGGGCACCTGGAACTTCTTCAGCGCGTTCGGCATCACCCCCGGCTACCTGCGCGCGAACCGGCGCGGCATGGCGGCGGTCGAGCAGCGCATCGCCTACCAGCGCGAGCTGCACGCGGGCGACACGGTGGCGATCCGCAGCGGCGTGCTCGAGGTGAAGGACAAGTCGGTGCGCTTCGTGCACGAGATGCGCAACGCGGAGTCCGGCGAGGTCGCCGCGATCACGATGCTCACCGGCGTGTTCATCGACACCGTCGCGCGCAAGGCCTGCGTGCTGCCGGCCGAGCTGCGTGAGCGCGCCCTGCAGTTCCGGGTCGACTACGCGCTGCCCTGGCAGCGCTGAGCCTGGATCCGACCGCCGCCGGCTTGCCGCAGCCGGCGCGCTGCGGCCTACAGCCAGCGCGCGATCAGGCTCGCCAGCAGCGTCAGCAGCACGGTGCTGGCCAGCGGAATCGACCAGTCGCGGCCGAAACGCCGCAAGCGCAGGTCGCCGGGCAGGCGGCCGATGCCGAGTCGGCGCAGCAGCGGCGTCAGCGCGTCCAGCAGCACCAGCGCCAGCAGCACGACCAGCAGCCAGCGCAGCATCGGCGGGCGCGGGCTAGCCCGAACTTTGACCGCTGAACGCGCCGCAGAGCAAGCATCGGCGCGGGTTT
>CAZKCJ010000265.1:0-4268 GCA_964550885.1 uncultured Rubrivivax sp.
CTCGGCAGCGCGCAGCTGCTCGACTTCGCGCGCGACCTGCTCGCCGCCGGCCTGCAGCACGCGCGCGGGCTGCGCGACTGGCCGCAGGCGGCGGCGGCCGCCGACGCCGCGGCGCGCGAGCTGCGGCTGGCCTGTGCCGGCGCGCAGCCCGAGCGGCGCGGCCCGGCGCGGCTGCGCTGGCGTGAACGCGCCGGCCAGCCGGCCTTCGACGCGGCGCTGGCGGCGCTGGCCGCGGCCGCGGCGGACACGGTGGCGCTGCTGGACGGGGTGCGCGCGGCGGCGGCAGACTTCGAGCGGCTGCACGGGCGCGCGACGGCGCTGCACGCGCTGGCGCTGGTCTTCGCCGAGCCGGTGCCGGCCGACCGGGTGCGCTGGATCGACCTGTCGGCGCACCAGGCCCGGCTGGTCGAGTCGCCGCTGGACGTCGCCGCGGCGCTGACCGAGCAGCGCCGCCGCTCGTCGAAGGCCTGGGTGTTCACGTCGGCGACGCTCGGCGACGACGATCAGCTGAGCTGGTTCACCGCCGCGACCGGCCTGGCGGACGCGCAGGTCCTGCGCTGCGGCAGCCCCTTCGACTACGCGGTGCAGGCGCGGCGCTGGGTGCCGCTGCCGTTCCCGCTGCCCAACGAGCCGGCGCATCCGGCGGCGGTCGGCGCGCTCGCCGCGCGCTGCGCGCTCGCGCTGGGCGGCCGCACCTTCGTGCTGACGACCACGCTGCGGGTGCTGCCGTTGATCGCGCAGGCGCTGCGCGACGCGCTTGGCGACGCGCCGATCGAGCTGCTGGTGCAGGGCAGCCAGCCGCGACGCGTGCTGCTCGAGCGCTTCCGCGCCGGCGCCGGCAGCGTGCTCGTCGGCTCGCACAGCTTCTGGGAGGGCATCGACCTGCGCGGTGAGCTGCTGCAGTGCGTGCTGATCGACAAGCTGCCGTTCCCGCCGCCGAACGATCCGCTGGTCGAGGCGCGCGTGCGCCGGATCGAGGCGCGCGGCGGCAGGCCCTTCGACGAGTACTTCGTGGCCGAGGCGGCGGTTGCGCTCAAGCAGGGGGCCGGCCGGCTGATCCGCAGCGAGACCGACCGCGGTCTGCTGGTCGTCTGCGATCCGCGGCTGCGCCGGATGGGCTACGGCGCGCGGCTGCGCGCGGCGCTGCCGCCGATGACCGAGCTGGCGACGCAGGCCGATGCGCTGGGCTGGCTGCAGGCGCTCGCCGCCGCGCACTGAGCGTGCGGCCGCGGTGCGCTGCGGTCGATCGGCGCGGGGCAGCGCGTGGCCGACGCCCGGCCGCTCAGTCCCACACGTGCCACCAGGCCTTGCGCTGGCGACGGATGCCGGTCTGCGGCAGCCGGCTGTCGGGGAAGGACGCGCGGAAGACCCGGTCGGCGTCGTCGCGCAGCGTGCTCAGGCCGAGGCGGTCGTAGCTCTGCACCATGATGAACAGCGCCTCCTCGGTGGCCGGTGCGCCCTCGAAGTCGATCACCGCCTGCTGCGCGCGGTTGACCGCGGCGACGTAGGCGCCGCGCAGGAAGTAGTAGCGCGCGACGTGGACCTCGTAGGACGCGAGCGTGTTCACCAGGTAGTCCATCCGCACCCGCGCGTCGGCCGCGTACTGCGAATCGGGGAACTGGTCGACCAGCTGCTTGAAGGCCTGGTGCGACTCGCGCGACGCCTTCTGGTCGCGCTCGGACAGGTCCTGCCCGGCCAGGCTGCCCATGATGCCGAGGTCGTCGTTGAAGTTGATCACCCCGCGCAGGTACAGCGCGTAGTCGAGCCCCGGACTGGACGGGTTGACCTTGATGAAGCGCTCGATCGAGGCCAGCGCCTGCGCGCGGTCGCCGTTGCGCCACTGCGCGTAGGCGATGTCCAGCAGCGCCTGCTGGGCGAGCAGCGTGCCCGCTGCCAGCCCCTCGACCCGCTCCAGCGTCTTGATCGCCAGCTCCCAGTTGGACGAGGCCAGCTCGGCCTTGGCGTCGGCGTACAGCTTCTCGGCCGACGCGTTCGGGTCCAGCGCGACGCTCTTGTCGCTCGCGCAGCCGGCGGCGACCAGCGCGAGCGCCAGCAACAGCGCGCGCGCCAGCGCGGCGAGGCCGAGGGGTCGGCGGATGAAGTCGGGCATGACGGCGGGCTGCACGGCAGCGGCTGCGGGCGCCGCACAATGAGGCGGTGCCGAAGTATAGGAAAGCGCCGCTGACCGCCGCCGAGCCGTCGGCGACTGACGAGTTGCCGGCCGCCGAGACCGATGCCGCCGCGACCGAGTGGCGCCGCGTCACCGTCGGCGAGGACGCGCACGGCCAGCGCCTGGACAAGGCGCTGGTGCCGCTGGCGCCGGAGTTCTCGCGCAGCTACCTGCAGGGCCTGGTGCGCGCCGGGCACGTGTGGCTCGACGGCGAGCCGGTGACGCTGCCCGCGCGGCGGCTGCGCTGCGGCCAGCAGCTCGAGCTCGAGCTGGTGCCGACCGCCGAGAGCCGCGCGTACACGCCGCAGCCGATCGCGCTCGCGATCGTGCACGAGGACGAGCACCTGCTGGTGGTCGACAAGCCGGCCGGGCTGGTGGTGCACCCGGCGGCCGGCAACTGGTCGGGCACGCTGCTCAACGGGCTGCTCGCGCACCACGCCGGCGCGGCGGCGCTGCCGCGCGCGGGCATCGTGCATCGGCTGGACAAGGACACCTCGGGCCTGCTGGTCGTCGGCAAGACGCTGCCGGCGGTCACCGCGCTGGTGCGCGCGCTGGCCGCGCGCGAGGTGCAGCGGCGCTACCAGGCGCTGGCCCACGGCGCGGTGCGCGCGCAGCGGCGCACGATCGACGCGCCGATCGGCCGCGACCCGGTGTCGCGCGTGCGCATGGCGGTGGTCGCTGCCGGCAAGCCGGCGCGCACCGAGCTGCGGCGCCTGCAGGTGCGCGACGCGGTGAGCGCGCTGCACTGCACGCTGCACACCGGCCGCACCCACCAGATCCGCGTGCACCTGGCGCACGTCGGCCATCCGCTGCTGGCCGATCGCGTGTACGGCGGCCGGCCGCTGCTCGGGCTGCAGCGCCAGGCGCTGCACGCGGCGGCGCTGGACCTGCGCCATCCGCTCAGCGGGGCCGAGCTGAGCTTCGCGTCGGCGCCGCCGCCGGACTTCGCCGCCGCCTGGGCCTGGGTGCTGGAGGGCTGATCGGTGCGGGGCGCGCGGGCCGCGCGCTGTCGGATCCTGCACGGGTGCGCCGTTGCGTTGCGGCGGGCCCGCAGCGCGCCGCGGGCAGCGCGCGCTACAATGCGCGCAACGTGTCGCCGCCGGGACCACAGTCCGCCAGGCCGGCGCCCGATGGCCCGTACCCCGAGTCATTGATCCCCGCCGCGATCGGCCGCCCAGCGGCTGCGGGCGGGGCGAACAACCACCCAGCCAGTGCCCGTTGGCCGCGCCGCGTCGGTGCTCGACGCGCCCGGCCGGCAAGACCCGAGCCGCGGTTCCGACCGGAGCGGCGGCGTCACTGCAGCCAAGACCGACGATGAGCCCGCATGAGGCCAAGCGCGTCCTCGAGACCGCGCTGATCTGTGCTCCCGCGCCGCTGGCGCTGCGCGAGCTGCTGACGCTGTTCGACGACCAGCTCGACGCCGCTGCGCTGCAGCCGCTGCTCGACGAACTCGCCGCCGACTGGAGCGACCGCGGCTGCGAGCTGGTGCAGCTGGCGACCGGCTGGCGCTTCCAGAGCCGGCCCGAGATGCGCGAGTTCCTCGACCGGCTGAACCCGGAAAAGCCGGCACGCTACTCGCGCGCGACGCTGGAGACGCTGGCGATCATCGCGTACCGGCAGCCGGTGACCCGCGGCGACATCGAGGGCATCCGCGGGGTCACCGTCAGCACCGCGATCGTCAAGGCGCTCGAGGACCGCGGCTGGATCGAGGTGATCGGCCACCGCGAGACCGCCGGCCGCCCGGCCTTGTACGCAACCACGCGGCAGTTTCTCGACGACCTGGGCCTGCGCACGCTGGAGCAGCTGCCGACGCTGGCGATCGGCCAGATCAGCGGCGACGCTGGCGCGCTGCAGGCCTCGCTGCTCGAGGCGGCACAGGAGTTGTCGCAAGAGGCGCCGCAAGAGGCGCCGCAAGAGGCGCCGCACGATGCGGCCGCCGCGACCGAAGCAGGCGTCGCCGCCGCTGCGGTTGCGGTGGCCGCAGCAGCCGGCGCTGCCGCCGCCGCAGGGGCTGCAGGCGAGGCCAGCGCGCAGGCCGATGCAGCCGATGCAGCCGATGCAGCCGATGCAGCCGATGCAGCCGATGCAGCCGATGCAG
>CAZKCJ010000266.1:0-2740 GCA_964550885.1 uncultured Rubrivivax sp.
TGTGCGTTGCCGACCCGGCCGGCGCCGGCCGGGCCGATGCCGTCGTCGTCGACGGTGACCTGCACCTCGTCGGCGGCGGTGGCCGCGACCTGCAGCCAAGCGTGGTCGGCGCCGGCGTGGCGGGCGACGTTGGCCAGCGCCTCCTGCACCACGTGGAAGACCTCGGTCTCGCGCTCGGGCGCCAGACGCAGCCCGGGCAGCTCGTTGCGGTAGTCGAGCACGCCGCCGGTGTGCCGGCGGAAGTGCTCGACGCAGCGCTGCAGCGCCTGCTCCAGCCCCTGCGCGCCCACCGGCGCGCGCAGCTGCGTGAGGATCCCGCGCAGGCTCGCGTGCGCCTGGGTCGCGGCCTCGCGCAGCTCGCGGCAGTAGCCGCGCGCGCGCTCCAGCTCGGCGGTCTGCAGCGCGTCTTCCAGCACCGCCAGCCGCATCTTCACGAACGCAAGCGACTGCGCGAGCGAGTCGTGCACCTCGGCGGCCATCTGCTGGCGCTGCGCGGCCAGCCGGGTGCGCACCTGCTCGGCCTCGAGCCGCGCGTTGTTCAGCGCCAGGCCGAGCAGGTCGCCGATCGACTGCAGCAGTGCCTGCACCGCCGCCGGCGGCCGCTCGGCGCTCGTGAAGAACAGGTTGTACAGGCCGTGCACGCGGCCGCGGTGGCGCAGCGGCACGGCGAGCAGGTGGCGGCAGTCGCCGCCGAGGAAGTCCACGCCGCTGCGCCGCACGCACTCGTGCGGCTCGCTCGCCCAGACCAGCGCCTGGCCGTCGGCAGCGCTGCCGCAGTGGCCGCAGTGGCGGTCGACCGTCTGCTCGGCGCCGAGGAACAGCGCCGGCAGGTTCAGCGTGCCGACCAGCTCCAGCCGCTGGCCGTCGGTCGACAGCACCCGCACCGCGCCGGCCTGCGCGCCGGCCAGGTGGACGATCGGCTCGAGGAAGCGCTGCAGCAGCGCGCCCAGGTCGGCGCCGCCGGCGACGTCGGCGGTGATCGCCGCCAGCAGCGACGGCTGCGCCGACGCATCGGCCGGCGCCGAGGCCGGCGCCGGGGCTGGTGCCGGAGCGGGCGCGGCGAGCTTCGACGCCGCGGCCGACGTGCTCGGCCGGCGCGCGGCCACGGGTGCTGACGGGGGGATCATCGGTGCGGCGCTCCTTCGCTGCCGGGCCTGCGGTCCACCGGGGATTGGACCGTTTTCGGGCGCCGCGCGCCAGCGGGATTGCACCGGTTCGGCCGCGGCGGCGGGCGATCGCGACCCATCCCCCGGAAGGGTTATACCAAGCCTGCCCTTGATGGGAATGGACGCTGCCCGGTGCGCAGCACCTAAGATCGCACGCGGCCTCGACGGCTTCGAGCGCGGGCCGACCCACTTCGCGAGCCCCCGATGCCGTCGCCCCCGCTGCACGACCCGATCGCCCCGCCGCTGCCGACTGCGGCGACCGAGCTGCGCGAGACCACCTGCTACATGTGCGCGTGCCGCTGCGGCATCCGCGTGCACCTGCGCGGCGGCGAAGTGCGCTGGATCGAGGGCAACCCCGAGCACCCGCTGAACCGCGGCGTGATCTGCGCGAAGGGTGCCGCCGGGATCATGAAGCAGTACTCGCCGGCGCGGCTGACCCGGCCGCTGCGGCGCCGCGCCGGCAGCGTGCGCGGCGCCGGCGAGTTCGAGCCGATCGAGTGGGACGAGGCGCTGGCGCTGCTCGAGCAGCGGCTGCGCACGATCCGCGCGACCGACCCGAAGAAGTTCGCGCTGTTCACCGGCCGCGACCAGATGCAGGCGCTGACCGGCCTGTTCGCGCGCCAGTTCGGCACGCCGAACTACGCGGCGCACGGCGGGCTGTGCTCGGTGAACATGGCCGCCGGGATGATCTACACGATCGGCGGCTCGTTCTGGGAGTTCGGCGGCCCCGACCTGGAGCGCGCGAAGCTGTTCGTGATGATCGGCACCGCCGAGGACCACCACAGCAACCCGCTGAAGATCGCGATCAGCAAGTTCAAGCGCGGCGGCGGGCGCTTCGTCGCGATCAACCCGGTGCGCACCGGCTACGCGGCGATCGCCGACGAGTGGGTGCCGATCCGCCCGGGCAGCGACGGTGCGCTGCTGCTCGCGCTGATCCACGAGATCCTGCGGCTCGGGCTGTACGACCGCGACTTCGTCGCGCGCTACACCAACGGCGGCCAGCTGGTGAACCAGGATCCGGCCAGCGCGCAGTTCGGGCTGATGCTGCGCAACCCCGACGGCGAGCTGCGCAACCCGCTGCGGCCGCACAACTTCTACTGGTGGGACCGGCTGAGCGGCCGGCCGGTCGCCGACCACGCCGAGGGTAGCGACCCCGCGCTGCTCGGCCGCTTCACGATGCCCGCCGGCGCGCACACGGGCACCGCGGTGGCGCCGGCCTTCCAGTTGCTGGCCGACCGCGTCGCCGCCTACACGCCGCAGTGGGCGAGCGAGCTGACCGGCATTCCCGCGGCGACGATCGCCCGGCTCGCGCAGGAGATGGGGATCACCGCGCGCGATGAGCGCATCGAGCTGCCGATCGCGTGGACCGACGTCTGGGGCCGGCAGCACGACTGCGTGACCGGCAACCCGGTCGCGTTCCACGCGATGCGCGGGCTGGCCGCACACAGCAACGGCTTCCACACGATCCGCGCGCTGGCGATCCTGATGAGCCTGCTGGGCACGATCGACCGCCCGGGCGGCTTTCGCCACAAGCCGCCGTACCCGCGTGCGGTGCCGCCGAACGCGCGCCCGCC
>CAZKCJ010000266.1:2750-4266 GCA_964550885.1 uncultured Rubrivivax sp.
GCCCGCCGAAGGGCCCGGACGACGTGCGTCCCGACACCCCGCTGAACGGCGCGCCGCTGGGTTGGCCCGAGGGCCCGCAGGACCTGTTCGTCGACGCGCAGGGCGAGGCGCAGCGCCTGGACAAGGGCTTCAGCTGGGAGTACCCGCTGGCGGCGCACGGACTGATGCACAACGCGATCACCAACGCCTGGCGCGGCGACCCGTACCCGATCGACACGCTGCTGATCTTCATGGCCAACATGGCCTGGAACTCGACGATGAACCCGGTCGAGGTCCGCCGGATGCTCGCCGACCGCGACCCGCAGGGCGAGTACCGGATCCCGTTCATCGTGGTCTGCGACGCCTTCCAGTCGGAGATGAGCGCCTACGCCGACCTGATCCTGCCCGACACCACCTACCTCGAGCGTCACGACGTGATGTCGCTGCTCGACCGGCCGATCAGCGAGTTCGACGGCCCGGTCGACTCGGTACGCATCCCGGTGCTGCCGCCCACCGGCCAGTGCCGGCCGTTCCAGGAGGTGCTGGTCGAGCTGGCGTCGCGGCTGCAGCTGCCGGCCTTCACCCACGCCGACGGCAGCCGGCGCTTTCGCGACTACCCGGACTTCATCGTCCACTACGAGACCGCGCCCGGCTCGGGCATCGGCTTCCTCGCCGGCTGGCGCGGCGCCGGCGGCGAGTGCTCGATGCGCGGCGAGCCCAACCCGCAGCAGTGGGCGATGTACGCGCGCAACCACTGCGTGTTCCACCAGGTGCTGCCGCCGGCGCTGCAGTACATGCGCAACTGGAACGACGGCTACATGCGCTGGGCGCAGGAGGCCGGGCTGCGCCGCGACCACGACCCGATCGTGATCCACCTGTACTCGGAGTTCCTGCAGCGCTTCCGGCTGGCCGCGCAGGGGCGCCTGCCCGGCCGCCAGCCGCCCGAGCGGCTGCGCGAGCGCGTCGCCACCTACTTCGACCCGCTGCCCCTGCACTACGCGCCGCTCGAGCAGCAGGCGATCGACACTGCGGCCTACCCGCTGCACGCGATCACCCAGCGGCCGATGGCGATGTATCACTCGTGGGACTCGCAGAACGCGTGGCTGCGGCAGATCCACGCGTCGAACTTCCTGATGGTCAACCCGCGCACTGCGCAGGCCGCCGGCATTGCCGACGGCGGCTGGCTGTGGATCGAATCGGCCTGGGGCCGGGTGCGCTGCCGCTGCCGCTACAGCGAGGCGGTGGAGCCGGGCACGGTCTGGACCTGGAACGCGATCGGCAAGGCGCCGGGTGCCTGGGGCCTTGCCGCCGACGCCGACGAGGCGCAGCTGGGCTTCCTGCTGAACCCGCTGATCCGCGAGGAGCTGCCGGCGGGCGAGGGCAGCGTGTCCAACAGCGACCCGATCACCGGGCAGGCCGCCTGGTACGACCTGCGCGTGCGCATCCGGCCGGTGGCGGTGGGCGAGGCCGGCCAGACCTGGCCGCGGCCCGAGACGGTGCTGCGGCCGCTGCCGGGGATGCAACCGGCGCCGAAGCG
>CAZKCJ010000267.1:0-4248 GCA_964550885.1 uncultured Rubrivivax sp.
AGCTCGCGCACCATCTGGGCGGTCGAACGGGTGCCCTCGCCGGTCTGCTCGGTCACCGCGAAGATGTGCTGGATGTTGGCGGCGACCACGTTGGCCGAGCGGGCCTCGTGCAGCGCCCGCTCGGAGATCTGGGTGATCAGCTCGGACAGCTGCCGGCTGACGCGGTCGATGTCGACCAGCGCCGCGCCGGCCGCGTCGGACAGCCGCGCGCCCTGGACCACGCCCAGGGTCGAGCGCTCCATCGCCGCCACCGCCTCCTGGGTGTCGGTCTGGATCGTGCGCACCAGCGCGGCGATCTGCTTGGTCGCGTCGGCCGAGCGCTCGGCCAGCCGCTGCACCTCCTCGGCGACGACCGAGAAGCCGCGCCCGGCCTCGCCGGCGCTGGCCGCCTGGATCGCGGCGTTCAGCGCGAGCACGTTGGTCTGCTCGGTGATGTCGCCGATCAGCTCGGTGATCTCGCCGATCTCCTGCGACGACTCGCCCAGCCGCTTGATCCGCTTGGAGGTGTCCTGGATCTGCTCGCGGATCGCGTTCATGCCGCCGATCGTGTTCTGCACCGCCTGCAGCCCGGTGCCGGCGACCTGCAGCGACTGCTGCGCGACCTGCGCGCTCTGCTGCGCCTGCGCCGACACCGCGTTGATCCGCTCGGCCATCTGCAGCACCGACTCGCCGGTCTCGTGGATCTCGCGCAGCTGCTCGGTCGACGCGGCCAGCAGCTCGGTCGAGGTCTGCTCGACCTGCTGGGTGGTGTCGGTCACCCGCGCGGTGGTCAGCTGCACCTGCGACACCAGCGTGCGCAGCTCCTCGACGGTGTAGTTGACCGAGTCGGCGATCGCGCCGGTGATGTCCTCGGTGACCGTCGCCTGCTGGGTCAGGTCGCCCTCGGCCACGGTCTGCAGCTCGTTCATCAGCCGCAGGATCGCCGCCTGGTTCGCGTCGTTGACCCGCTTGGCCTCCTGCTCCTGGCGCTCGGCCTCGAGCCGCTGGCTTTCGGCCTGGTGCGCGCGGGTGGTCTGCCCGCCGACGAACAGGCGCAGCACGCCGGCACCGCCGGCCAGCACCATCAGCACCCCGGCCAGCACCAGCCCGACCTGCAGCGACGACACGCCGCCGGTCGCGGCCAGCTGCTGCTGCACCGCCTGCAGCCCGGCGGCCAGCGCCGCGCCGTTGATCACCGCGACCACGACCAGGCCGAGCAGCCCGAGCCCGATCAGGCCGAACAGGATGCGCTGCTGGCGTTCGCGGCTGAACGCGCCGATCAGCGGCAGCGCGACGCCGGGCTGGCTCGGCGCAGCGGCCGGCAGCTGCGGCTCGCGCGCCTGGGTGTGGCCGAAGCCGCTCAGGTCGGAGGGCGTGGCCTCGGTGATGATCGACGAGTCGGCCAGGGTCGAGCGCGCGCCGTCGGCCGCGCCGGGCTGCGCGCGCACCGCGAGCGGCTCGCCGCCCGGGCCCGGGTAGGCGGGCGCCAGCTCGCCGAAGTCCGACAGACGCAGGTCGGCGCGATCCGCCAGCTCGCCGGGGCGGCTCTTGATCTTGTCCATGAAGCTCATGTCCACCTCTGGCTGATGGTCGCGCCGCTGCGGCCTGGGCTCAGGCGGCAACCCCGAGGAAGTGTTCGTTGCCGGCGAGCGCGGTCAGGTCAATCTCCTGCCACAGCCGCCCGGCGTCGTCGCGCCAGCGGCCGCCGGCGAAGCCCGGCCGCGCGGGCGCGGCCTCGTCGTCGGGCTCGGCCTGCAGCTGGCCGGCCTGGCGCAGCCCGGCGAGGCGGTCGACCAGCAGCGCGCAGTTCACGCCCAGCGCCGCGTTCAGCGCGAGCAGCCGCGCGCCGTCGCCGGGGGTGCCGGCGCGCGGGCGCAGCCCGAGGAACGCGGCCAGGTCGACCACCGCATGCAGCCCGCCGCGCAGGTTGGCCACGCCGGCGAACCACGGCTGGGTGTGCGGCACCGGCTGCAGCTGCGCGACCGGGAAGATCTCGCCAGCCTCGTGCAGCGGGAACAGCACGCCGCAGCCACCGGCCTCGGCGGCGAGCCACGCGCGCTGCGCCGGCTCGGTGCGCGCCGACTGCAGCCGCTCGGCCAGCCGCCGCCGCAGCTCGCGCAGGCCGTCGCGGTCAGTCATCGCTTCCTCCCTTGCCCGCGCCCGGCAGCGCCGCCCGCGGCCGCCGCCGCGCGGACAGCGCGCGTGGCCCGGCAGGGCAGCAGCGAAGCGGACGGGCGCGGCGCATTCAGTCGAAGGCCTTGATCTTGCGCATCAGCTCGTCGGCGTTGACGGGCTTGACGATGTAGTCGCGCGCGCCCTGGCGCATGCCCCAGACCTTGTCGGTCTCCTGGTTCTTGCTGGTGCACATGATCACCGGCACCGCCGCCCAGCGCGGGTCGCGGGTGATCGTGCGGGTGAGCTGGAAGCCGTTCTGGCCGGGCATCACCACGTCCATCAGGATCAGGTCGGGGGTGTCCTCGCTGAGCCGGCGCAGCGCCTCGTCGCCGTTCTCGGCGGTGCGCACCGCGAAGCCGCGCTTGCCGAGCACGTCGGACAGGTGATGCAGCTCGGTCTTCGAGTCGTCGACCAGCAGGATCTTCTGGATGGGCATCTCGGCGCTCCTCGGTACGCGCAACGGCGGCGACCTGGTCGGCTCGGCCTTCAGTCGGCGTGGGCGACGAACTGCTCCACCGCGCGGAGCAGCTGCTCCTTGGTGAAGGGCTTGGTCAGGTACTCCTCGGAGCCGACCATGCGGCCCCGCGCCTTGTCGAACAGGCCGTCCTTGCTGGACAGCATGATCACCGGCACGTGCGCGAAGCGCGGGTTGCGCTTGATGATCGCGCAGGTCTGGTAGCCGTCCAGCCGCGGCATCAGGATGTCGCAGAAGATCAGCTGCGGCGCGTGGTCGTTGACCTTGGCGAGCGCGTCGAAGCCGTCCTCGGCGAGCACGACCTCGTGGCCGCCCTGGCGCAGGAAGATCTCGGCGCTGCGACGGATCGTGTTGCTGTCGTCGATCACCAGCACCTTCGCGCCGCTGGTCGTGCCGGCGGGGGCTTCGTCGGATTCCACGGGGCCGGTCTCCTCAGGCAGCGATGGCGCGGGTGGCGGCCATCAGTCGAACTGGATCTTCTCGAAGGACTCCTTGCGCGCGCCGCACTCCGGACAGGTCCAGTTCATCGGCACGTCCTCCCAGCGCGTGCCTGGCGCGACGCCGTGCTCGGGGTCGCCGAGCGCTTCGTCGTAGATCCAGCCACAGATCAGGCACATCCACTGCGCAGCTTCGCTCACGTCGGTCGCATCACTACAATGGAAAACGATTGTAGGCACTGCCCTTTCCGAAAAGGCACGTCCTGATCGATACCTACGCAACATTCCTCAGTTTCCGCTAGAGGTTCACGGAAAGCCCCGCAACCCCTTGACCGCGCAGGATTCGACCGATGAGTGCCACCGCCGAAACCCCCGCCGCAGGCGATCCCACCGAGGAGCCGCAAGCGCCGGCGTGCGTGATGAGCTTCAACGTCGGCGAGCCCAGCGGCGCCGGCGGCCTGGCCGGCGACGTCGCGACGATCGCCGCGATGGGCGCGTATCCGCTGCCGGTGACCACCGCGATCGTGCTGCGCGACACCGCGCAGATCTTCGAGCACCAGCCGCTGGACGCCGAGCTGGTCGCGCAGCAGGCGCGCGTGATCCTCGAGGACGTGACCCCGGCCGGCTGGAAGGTCGGCTTCCTCGGCTCGGTCGAGGCGGTGAGCGCGGTCGCCGAACTGCTGTCGGACTACGCCGAGCTGCCGCTGGTGGCCTACCTGCCGTCGCTGAGCTGGCTCGACGACGACGAACTGCAGCCCTACCTGGACGCGTTCCGCGAGCTGATCCTGCCGGCCACCGAGGTGCTAGTCGGCAACCACAAGACGCTGACCGACTTCCTGCTGCCCGAGTGGGAGCACGACCGCCCGGCGAGCCCGCGCGAGCTGGCGATGGCCGCTGCCGATCACGGTACCCGCTTCGTGCTGGTGACCGGCGTGCTGCTGCCCAACAAGGGCAGCGAGCAGTACATCGACAACGTGCTCGCGTCGCCGCAGGGCGCGATCACCGGCGAGAAGTTCGAGCGCTTCGACGCCGGCTTCATCGGCGCCGGCGACACGCTGTCGGCGGCGCTGGCGTCGCTGCTGGCCGCGGGCAGCGAGCTGCAGGCCGCGGTCGGCGAAGCGCTGACCTTCCTCGACCAGAGCCTGGACGCGGGCTTTCGCCCCGGCATGGGCAACGTCGTGC
>CAZKCJ010000268.1:0-1510 GCA_964550885.1 uncultured Rubrivivax sp.
ACCGCGTGAAATGCGGCTCGGAACGAAAGTGTACTATTTACGGATAACTTCTAAAGCGCGGGTCGACCGAGATCAGCCGCGCCTTGCGCTTTTGCATCGCCTCGACCACCCACTTGAAGCCCACCGGGTGGGCTTCGGCGGCGTTGCCGCCCATCACGAGAATCAGATCGGTGTTCTTGATGTCGTTCCAGGAGTTGGTCATCGCTCCGCGACCGAACGTCGGGCCCAGACTGGTCACCGTCGGTGCGTGTCAGACACGTGCTTGCGTGTCGATGGCGATCATCCCCAGGCCGCGTGCGACCTTAACGGACAGGTAGCTCGACTCGTTGGATGACGAGCTGCACATCAGAAAGCCCGTCGTCGGCCAGCGGTTGACGGTGACGCCGGCGTCGTTCTTCGCAACGAAGTTGGCGTCGCGGTCGGCCTTCATGTGCTTGGCGATGCGCGTCAGCGCCTCGTCCCAGCCGATGCGCTTCCACTCCTTCGCACCGGCTTCGCGCACCTGCGGGTAGGTGACCCGGTTGGGCGAGTTGATCATGTCCATCACGCCCGCGCCCTTCGGGCACAGCGAGCCGCGGCTGACCGGATGATCGGGATCGCCCTCGACGTGGATCACCTTCGGCACCACGTTCTTCGAGCGGTCGCCCAGCGAGTAGATCAGCATTCCGCAGCTGACCGAGCAGTACGGGCAGGTGCTGCGTGCCACCGTCGCGCGCGCCAGCTTGTAGTTGCGCGGCTCGGCCAGCGCGGCGGTGGGCGAGAAGCCCAGCGCGACCATGCTCGAGGCCATCAGCCCCGCGCTGCTGACGCGGAAGAACTGTCTGCGGTTCATGTCCATCTGGTCGAATCTCCTGCGGGCTCGAGCCCCGCTCCATATCGCCTGCTGCACGGCAGAGCCACGATCATTGGACCCGCGAACGGGACGCAAGCCCAGCGCATCAAACCCTTAGGAATCGGCGCGCATAGGCGCGCCGGCTGGCGCGCGGCGGCGGTCGGCGGCCGCGTCGAGCATCCACGTCGACGACAGGGGCGAGGGACTTCGGCGATCGTCGCCACCGCTCGCGGCGGCGTGCAAGTTGCCCGTTGGCCGCGGTCGCGAGTCGACGGCGTCAGCGGCGCGGCGGCGATCGCCGGCGCTCGCTCGGGCTCAGCGCTGCGGCGCCGTGCGCGCCCGCAGCCACGACGCGATGCACCACTGCGCGAGCCAGTAGCTGGCGAGGATCCACAGACCCGCCGCCGGCAGCGCGAACGCGAAGCGGTCGATCGCCAGCAGCGAGTCCGACACCAGGAACAGCGCCCCGCCCAGGGCCAGCCGGCGGCCGCGCGCCGCGGCGGCGCCGTCGCGCGCGCACCGGGCCACGACCGCCGCCTGCGCGGCCATCGACGCGAGGCAGGCGACGTAGGCCAGCACCGGCAGCCGCAGCGCCGGCGGCACGCCGGCCCACAGCTGGCTCAGCACCGCCAGCGCGAGCAGCGCGTAGCCGACGAACGGGCCGGGCCGCGCCGCCCC
>CAZKCJ010000268.1:1520-4224 GCA_964550885.1 uncultured Rubrivivax sp.
GAAGCGCACGCCGGTGCGGGTGAACGCGCGCAGGTAGGCCAGGTGCGCGAGCAGGAAGCTGACCAGCCCCGGCAGGAAACCCTGCTGCGGCCACAGCAGCGCGACGTCGCCGGCCAGCGACAGCACGAGCCCGACGAGCACCCACGCCCGCGCCGCCGGCAGCGCCTGCCCGCGCGTGGCCGCATGCGCGATGATCAGCAGCGTGGTCAGCGGCTTGCACGCGAAGTACAGCCACGGCGCGGCCAACGCCCAGGGCGCGGCCAGGATCGCCAGGCTCGCGCTGACGAAGGTGAGCGGGGCCAGCGGCGACATCGGGAAGGCGGGGCGGCGGGTTGGCGCCGCGCATTCTCGCCGCGACTCGCCGGCCGGCCCGATCGACGCCGGCCATGCGATCGTCCCGCAGGCGCCGCGGCCGCGCGCCGAGACCGCGCCGGCCTGATCGGATCGAAGCCCGCACTACCATCGCCCGCGTGCCGCCCCGCCCCCGCCGCTTCCTGCTGCTGATCGGCCTGGCGCTGCTCGCACTCGTCGCCGCGCTGCTGCTGCCGGCGGTGCCGCAGCCGCTGGCCTACCACCACTTCGTCGATCACCGCGCCGCGTTCGGCGTCGCGAACTTCGCCGACGTGGCGTCCAACCTGAGCTTCGCGGTCGCCGGCGTGGCGGGGCTGGTGGCGGCGCTGCGTTCGCGCAGCTGCTTCGCCGCGCCCGGCGAGCGGCTGCCGTACCTGGTGTTCGCGATCGGCCTGCTGCTGACTGCGTTCGGCTCGGGCTACTACCACCTGCTGCCGGACAACGCGCGGCTGTTCTGGGACCGTCTGCCGATGACGGTCGCGTTCATGTCGCTGATCGCCGCGCAGATCGTCGACCGCGTCGATGTGCGGGTCGGGCTGCTGGCGCTCGTGCCGCTGCTGCTGGTCGGGGCCGCGTCGGTGCTGTACTGGAGCTGGACCGAGCAGCAGGGCCGCGGCAACGTGATGCCCTACGTGGTGGTCCAGGCCTTCGCGGCGATCGTGCTGCTGCTGCTGGCGATCCGCTATCCGTCGCGCTACAGCGGCGGCAGCGCGATCTACGTGGTGCTGGCCGGCTACGTCGTCGCCAAGCTGTTCGAGCAGGAGGACGGCGCGATCTTCGCGCTGACCGGCGTGGTCAGCGGCCACACGCTCAAGCACGTCGCCGCCGGCGTCGCGGCGCTGGCGGTGCCGCTGATGCTGTGGCGCCGACGGCTGCGCTAGTGCAGTGTTCCACTCTGTGCAGCACTTAAGAAAACCGATGGATTTGTCGTCCTGGCTAGGCGCAAACCGCAGCGATGCCCAGTGGCATCGCGAGGATTTGCAACGACGCCAGGGCGGCAAAGGCGCGGTCTTATGTGCTGCATAGCGTGGAACACTGCACTAGACCACCCGCCGGTACTGCAGCGCCTCGGCCACGTGGGCGGTGGCGATCGCGTCGGCGCCGGCAAGGTCGGCGATCGTGCGCGCCACCCGCAGCGCGCGGTGCAGCGCACGGCTGGACCAGCCCAGCCGCTGCGCGGCGCTGCGCGCGAAGGCCGACGCCGCCGGGTCGAGCGCGCACAGCTCGTCCAGCCGCGCCGCGTCGATCGCCGCGTTCGCCGCCCCCTGGCGCTGCAGCTGGCGTAATCGCGCGGCTGCGGCGCGGTCCGCGACCGCGGCCGAGGCCTCGCCGTCGGCCGCGGCCAGCAGCGCCTCGGGCGCGACCGCGGTGACCTCGACCTGCAGGTCGATGCGGTCCAGCAGCGGCCCCGACAGCCGCGCGCGGTAGCGCGCGACCGCGTCGGGCGTGCAGCGGCAGCTGCGGCCCAGCGCCGCCGGCGCGCCCAGCCAGCCGCAGGGGCAGGGGTTCATCGCCGCCACCAGCTGGAAGCGCGCCGGGAACGCCGCCTGGCGCGCGGCGCGCGAGATCGTGATCGCGCCGCTTTCCAGCGGCTCGCGCAGCGCTTCCAGCGCGGCGCGCGGGAACTCGGGCAGCTCGTCCAGGAACAGCACGCCGCCGTGCGCGAGCGAGATCTCGCCCGGCCGCGGCGGTGAGCCGCCGCCGACCAGTGCGACCGCGCTGGCCGAGTGGTGCGGCGCGCGGAACGGCCGCTGGCCAAAGCTCGCGTCGTCGAAGCCGGCGCTGGCCAGCCCCTGCACCGCGGCGCTGGCCAACGCCTCGGCGGCGGTCATCGGCGGCAGCAGGCCCGGCAGCCGCTGCGCGAGCATCGACTTGCCGGTGCCGGGCGGGCCGACCAGCAGCAGGCTGTGGCCGCCGGCCGCGGCGATCTCCAGCGCGCGCTTGGCCGCTGCCTGGCCCTTGACCTCGCGCAGGTCGAGCACCGCCGCGGCCGCCATACCGGGCCCGGGCAGCGCGCGCGGCAGCGGCTCGACGCCTTCGCCCGGCAGCAGCGCCTGCGCCACCTGCAGCAGGCTGTCGGCGCCGCGCACGTCGACCGCCGCCGCCGGCGCGGCGGCCGCGGCGCTGGCCGCCGGCAGCACCAGCACGCGCGCGGTGTCGCTCGCCTGCAGCCCGAGCGCCAGCGCGAGCGCGCCGCGCACCGGCCGCAGCGCGCCGGCCAGCGACAGCTCGCCGGCGAACTCGTAGCCGGCGAGCCGGCTCGGGTCGAGCTGGCCGGCCGCGGCCAGGATGCCCAGCGCGATCGGCAGGTCGAAGCGGCCCGACTCCTTCGGCAGGTCGGCCGGCGCGAGGT
>CAZKCJ010000269.1:0-4210 GCA_964550885.1 uncultured Rubrivivax sp.
ATCAGCACCGGCCAAATGAGACCGTCGCCTTCCACACGAAACGACATTGAGCCGAGCTGGCGGCGCTGCGCGGCGCGTCGCGCGGCTTCGCCTGGGGCGACGTGTTCGAGTGGGTGCTGGGCAGCGCGCGCGCCTACCCGGGCGGCGGCGCGGTGCCGCCCGGCTTCGCGCCGTTCCCCGAGCCGGGCCGCTGCGGCGTGCTGCGCGGCGGCTCGTGGATGACCCGCGCGCGCCAGCTGCATCCGCGCGCGCGCCGCTTTGCTGCAGCGCATCGCGACGAGCTGTTCGCGGGCTTTCGCAGCTGCGCGCTGTAAGCGCCGGCGAAGCTCCTATGATGCGGCTCGCATTCGGCGAGCACGGCGGCCGGGCGGGCGCAAGCACCTACGGGAATACCCGATCGGGGGTTGGCCCCCGTTGTAGGCCGCGCGACCGCACTCGGAGAATGCCGCGGGCCGCCCCGTCCCTGGGGCGGCGACCCTATCTGCCTCGGAGGAGACCCCGGTGAACGTCAACATCTCGCTCACGGTCAACGGCCGCGCCGTGACCGCCAGCGTCGATCCGCGCACGCTGCTGGTGCAGCTGATCCGCGATCACCTGCAGCTGACCGGCACCCACGTGGGCTGCGACACCGCACAGTGCGGCGCCTGCACCGTGCACCTGAACGGCCGCGCGGTGAAGTCCTGCTCGATGCTCGCACTGCAGGCGCAGGGCGCGCAGGTCACGACGATCGAGGGCCTTAGCCAGGACGGCCAGATGCACCCGATGCAGGAGGCCTTCCGCGAGTGCCACGGCCTGCAGTGCGGCTACTGCACGCCGGGCATGGTGATGTCGGCGGTGCAGCTGCTGGCCGACAACCCGCAGGCGACCGAAGCGCAGATCCGCGCCGGCCTCGAAGGCAACCTGTGCCGCTGCACCGGCTACCACAACATCGTCAAGGCGATCCAGCACTGCCAGGCTGGCGCTGCGGCCTGAGCGGCGCGAGGAGACGATCATGACCGACCTGTCCACCTCCCCGATCGGCCAGTCGCTGCGCCGCCGCGAGGACGCGCGCTTCCTGACCGGCAGCGGCCAGTACACCGACGACGTCGTGCTGCACCGGCAGACCTACGCCAGCTTCGTGCGCTCGCCGGTGGCGCACGCACGCATCCGCTCGATCAAGCTCGACGCAGCCAAGGCCAAGCCCGGGGTCGTCGCGATCTACACCGGCGCCGACCTCGAGGGCGTCAACGGCCTGCCCTGCGGCTGGCTGATCCACAACCAGGACGGCAGCCCGATGAAGGAGCCGCCGCATCCGCTGCTCGCGCAGGGCAAGGTGCGCTACGTCGGCGACCTGGTCGCGCTGGTCGTCGCCGAGACCGCGCTGCAGGCACGCGACGCCGCCGAGGCGGTCGAGGTCGACTACGACGAGCTGCCGGCGGTGATCGACATCACCAAGGCCGACGGCGCGCCGGCCGCGGTGCACGACGACGTGCCGAACAACGTCTGCTACGACTGGGGCCACGGCGACAAGGCCGCGGTCGACGCGGCCTTCGCGCAGGCCGCGCACGTGACCCGGCTGGACTTCGTCAACAACCGGCTGATCCCCAACGCGATGGAGCCGCGCGCGGCCAACGCGTCCTACACCAAGCACGACGACAGCTACACGCTGTACGTGGCCAACCAGAACCCGCACGTCGAGCGGCTGCTGATGTGCGCGTTCGTGCTCGGCATCCCCGAGTCCAAGCTGCGGGTGATCGCCCCCGACGTCGGTGGCGGCTTCGGCTCGAAGATCTTCCTGTACGCGGAGGAGACCGCGCTGGTGTGGGCGTCCAAGCGGGTCGGGCGGCCGATCAAGTGGACGGCCGAGCGCAGCGAGTCCTTCCTGTCCGACGCGCACGGCCGCGACCACGCGAGCACCGCCGAGCTGGCGCTGGACGCGCAGGGCAACTTCCTCGCGCTGCGCGTGCACACGATCGCCAACCTGGGCGCGTACCTGTCGACCTTCGCGACCGCGGTGCCGACGATCCTGTACGCGACGCTGCTCGCCGGCCAGTACAAGACGCCGGCGATCTACGCGCAGGTCAAGGCGGTGTTCACCAACACCGCGCCGGTCGACGCCTACCGCGGCGCCGGCCGGCCGGAGGCGAGCTACCTGATCGAGCGCATCGTCGAGACCGCGGCGCGCGAGCTGAAGATGGACCCGGCGCAGCTGCGCCACCGCAACTTCATCAAGTCCTTCCCGTACGCGACCCCGGTCGGGCTGACCTACGACACCGGCGACTACGGCGCGCACCTGGACAAGGCGATCCAGGTGGCTGACGTCGCCGGCTACGCCGCGCGCAAGGCGGCGACCGCCGCCAAGGGCCTGAAGCGCGGCCTGGGCTACAGCTGCTACATCGAGGCCTGCGGGATCGCGCCCAGCAGCATCGCCGGCGCTTTGGGCGCGCGCGCCGGGCTGTTCGAGGCCGGCGAGGTGCGCGTGCACCCGACCGGCACGGTCACCGTGTTCACCGGCGCGCACAGCCACGGCCAGGGCCACGAGACCAGCTTCGCGCAGGTGGTCGCGGCCAAGCTCGGCATCCCGGTGGAGTCGGTCGAGATCGTGCATGGCGACACCGGCCGCGTGCCCTTCGGCATGGGCACCTACGGCAGCCGCTCGCTCGCGGTCGGCGGCACCGCGATCGTGATGGCGGTCGACAAGATCATCGCCAAGGGCAAGAAGATCGCTGCGCACCTGCTCGAGGCGGCCGACGCCGACATCGACTTCGAGGGCGGCGAGTTCAAGGTCAAGGGCACCGACAAGGCGGTGCCCTTCGGCCAGGTCGCGCTGACCGCGTACGTGCCGCACAACTACCCGCACGACAAGCTCGAGCCGGGGCTGAACGAGAACGCGTTCTACGACCCGAGCAACTTCACCTACCCGTCAGGCAGCTACGTGTGCGAGGTCGAGGTCGACCCCGAGACCGGCAGGACCCGGGTCGACCGCTTCACCGCGGTCGACGACTTCGGCAACGTCGTCAACCCGATGATCGTCGCCGGCCAGGTGCACGGCGGGATTGCGCAGGGGCTCGGCCAGGCGATGCTCGAAGGCTGCGTGTACGACCCCGAGTCGGGCCAGCTGCTGACCGGCTCGTTCATGGACTACACGATGCCGCGCGCCGACGACCTGCCCAGCTTCGTCGTCGACCACACGGTCACGCCCTGCACCCACAACCCGCTGGGCGTCAAGGGCTGCGGCGAGGCCGGTGCGATCGGCGCGCCGGCGGCGTTCATCAACGCGCTGACCGACGCGCTCGGCGTGCGCGACATCGCGATGCCGGCCACCCCCGAGCGGGTCTGGCGGGTGGCGCAGGGCAAGGCCTGAACGCGGGCGCACGCGAGGAGGAACCGCACCATGTACAGCTTCGACTACCAGCGCCCTGCCGACCGCGCCGCGGCCGCCGCCGCGTTCCAGGGCGATGCCCGCTTCCTGGCCGGCGGCCAGACCCTGATCCAGGCGATGCGGCTGCGCCTGTCGTCGGCCGAACGGCTGATCGACCTGGGCGCGATCGCCGACCTGAAGGGGATCACGGTCGCGAACAACACCGTGACCATCGGCGCGATGACCACCCACGCCACGGTCGCGCGCTCGGCCGAGCTGCGCCGCGCGCTGCCGGCGCTGGCCGAGCTGGCCGGCGAGATCGGCGACCCGATGGTGCGCAACATGGGCACGATCGGCGGCTCGATCGCCAACGCCGACCCGGCCGCCGACTACCCGGCGGCGGTGCTGGGCCTGGGCGCGACCGTCACCACCAACCGGCGCCAGATCGCCGCCGACGCCTTCTTCACCGGCATGTTCGAGACCGCGCTGCAGCCGGGCGAGCTGATAGTCTCGGTCGCGTTCCCGGTGCCGCAGCGCGCCGCGTACGCGAAGTTCGCGCAGCCGGCGTCGCGCTTCGCGCTGGTCGGCGTGTTCGTCGCGCAGACCGCGGGCGGCGTGCGCGTGGCGGTCACCGGCTGCAAGGGCAGCGTGTTCCGCTCGGCCGAGCTCGAGGCGGCGCTGGCCAAGAGCTTCACGCCCGACGCCGCCAAGGCGGTGCAGCTGCCGGCGGCCGACTTCAACCGCGACCTGCACGCGTCGGCCGAGTACCGCGCCGCGCTGGTCAGCGTGATGGCTGCGCGCGCGGTGGCCGCAGCCAACGCGCGCTGAGCCGGCGACGCCTGCGCGTCGCCGTGCCGGCGGGTGCGGGCG
>CAZKCJ010000270.1:0-4203 GCA_964550885.1 uncultured Rubrivivax sp.
TCTTCTACAAGGACAACAACCGCATGCTCTTCGGCGACGCGAAGAAGATGCTCGATGAGGTGCTGGCGGCGTTGAGGGGCTGAGCGAGGACGAGAGCAGCCTTCGCCTGCGCGCAGGCGAACGCCCGCGAAGCGGCGAGCGCGTGCAGGCGCGGGTGCAGCCTGCAAGGCCCCCCGCGTCAGAATAAGGGCCGCCCCGATAGAACCCGGTCTTCCTTGCTGAGGTCCAGGTTCGCTTGTCGTGCGCCGAAGGCGAGCGGATTGCGCTGGCGCGTGCGCGAGGTCACGGCGTCCGTGAGATTGCGGCGCAGCTCGGACGGTCGCCCTCGACCAGCTCGCGCGAGTTGCGACGCAACACTGCGACGCGCGGCGGCAGCGTCGAGTACTGGGAGATGACGGCGCAGTGGCACGCCGATCGTGCCGCAAGGCACTCCACGCCGGCCAAACTGCTGACCGATCCTGTGCTGCGTGCGTATGTCCAGGACCGGCTCACAGGCAACATCGCGACGCCGGGTGGGCGCGCGATCGCCGGACCGAAGGTTCCATGGAAGGGGCGTCGCCGCGGACGCAGGAAGTCGCGCCCGTGGGCGCGCGCATGGAGTGCCGCCGCTCAGGACCTGAACGCGGCGAGCGCGCGCTGCAGGCTCGCGCCGCCGGTGTTGTCGACGTAGACGCAGTGCTTGCCGCGGCGCTTGCAGTGCTCCTTCACGCGCCAGTAGGCGTCGTGGCTGATGCAGCTGGCCTGGCAGATGACCAGGTCGGCGGCGGCCAGCGATGCGTCGAGCCACTGCCCGCTGTGCTCGTCGCCGCCGTCGTGGTGCAGGAAGCGCGCGCCGCTGCGCTCGACGATGTCGCGGTACAGCGGCACGCTGGCGGTGCGGCCGCCCACGCACAGTACGACCCGGTCGCGCAGCAGCGGCGGTGCAGCCGGCGGGCGCGCGCCGCCGTCGACGACGATCGGGCCCGTGCTCGGCTGCGGCGCAGCGGCGGGCGCCGGCGCGGCCGCGCTCGCCGCAGGCGGCTCGCGTCCGGGCGCACCGAATCGCGTCCGCGCCCGTTCGGCGCGCTCTGCTTGCTCGGCGCGCTCGGCCCGCTGCCGCGCCTGCGCCAGCGCCTGCTCCAACGCGGCGATCCGCTGCGCCTGCGCCTGCAGCTGCGCGCTCAGCGCGCAGCGCTGCGGCAGGTCGGGCACCTGCGCGTGCAGCGCCTGCAGCTCGGCGCGCAGCGCGTCCAGCTCGGTCTCGCGCTTGATCGCGTCGGCGCGCAGCTGCTGGAGCTGCGCCTGCAGCTGCGCAGCCTGTGCGAGCAGCTCGCCCGTCTGCTGCTGCGCACGCTGCCGCAGCGCCAGCAGTTCGCGGCGCAGCGCTTCGTTGTCGGTCTGCAGCGCATCGAAGCGGGCCTGGTCCACGCGCTGCGCCGCGCCGCGCTGGTGCTGCAGCATGTGCACGTCGGCGAGCACCTGCTTGTCCAGCGCCGGGTCGCAGCGCGCGTGGGTCAGCACCGCCCACATCGCGCCGGGCATGCGCTCGTCACCGCGGCACTCGCGCCAGAAGCCGGCCAGCGCTTCGCTGCACTTCAGCCCAGCGCTGCGGCGCAGCGCAGCGGCGTAGCGCCGGTCCAGCTCCTTGTGCAGCGCTTCGGCCACGACGCCGCGGCGGCGGGCCTCGGCCACTGCCAGGCAGTGCAGCCGGTAGTCGTCGTCGCCGGCCTCGTCGGGCGCGGCCTTGGCGGCGAGCCGGCGCAGGTACTCGATCGGCAGGCCCACGCCGAGCACCGGGCAGTGGGCCGAGCTGTCCAGCTCCCACAGCCGGCGCCGGCGGGTTCCGGCCGACGCGACCGGCGGCAGCACGGGCTTGCAGCAGCTCAGGCGGGGCGCAGTGGCCAGCGCGATCGCGGTAGGCGCGGCAGGAACTTGCATCGGTGGGTGCGCAGGCTTCGAGGTGGCGGCACTCTAATGCGAATCAATCGCATTCGCAAGAGTTTCGCATGGGTTGTCTGGAGCGGGCTTCGCTTGCCGAGCCACCTGCACGCGCGGGGCGGCGGCGCGTGCGCGCCTCTGCATCGCCGACCGAGGCCCGCCGCGAGCCTCAGCCACTTGCAACCCGCAGCCGGCAACCCGCACCAAGTACAGCTGCGTGTGCCGCGTGCGGACGACGCGCGCTGGGCGAACCCGGGTCGGTGCCGGGCTGGTTGCACTCGACGCCGGTCACCTGGCCCTGCCGCATCGCAACGCCGGCGGGGCTGCGCCGCGTTGCGCCCTCCGCCACGCGTTCCCGGCCCGCAGCCGCCGCGCGTGCGCGACTGTGCGCGGGGCGGGCCTGCGACAGGCTGGCCGCAGCCAGCCCGCGGATCGGGGATGGCGCCGGCGCTTTGTTACCCCTACAGTGCCGCGCAGCTTCGCAACAGGCGTTTCACCATGGACAAGCAACCCAACCGCACGTTGAAGATCGCCGGCATCCTGGTCGCGGCCCTCGCGGCCCTCGCGGCCGGCGGCGCGCAGGCGGCCAACTACTCCATCACGATCGATGGCTCAGACGCGATCTGGCTGGCCGGCCGCACCGACCTGTCGATTCCGCCGGCCAGCGATCCGTGGCCGGGCGGCCTGCTGCGCCACAGCTACCCCACGCCCGAGGAGATTCAGGAGACGCTGCCGCCAATCATCCCGGTGCTCGCGGGCGACGTGGTCCGGGCGCTGGACCCGGCGGTGGGCGGCATCAGCTTCTTCAACGGCTTCGGTGCTCCGATGTTCGGGCCGGGCGGCAACACCCCGGCCGGCAGCAGCCTGAGCTCCTTCGGCGGCATCAGCTCGTACGCGGGTCCGCAAGGGCCACTGGTCGGGGTCTTCCTGGACGACAACGTGCCGAACGGGGTCGCGCCGGCGGGGCTGGACTTCAGCCCCAGCGGCCTTGGCATCGACTTCGCCAGCCTGTCGCCGCAGCTCGGCCAGGTCTTCTACATCGGCGACGGCAAGACCAGCGGCGGCGAGTTCCAGACCTTCACCGCGCCGGCGGGAGCGACGCGGCTGGCGCTGGGCATCCCCGATGGCTTCGGCTTCGGCGGCGCGCCCGGTGCCTACGACGACAACGACGGCAGCTACCGCATCCAGATCGGCGTCAACTCGGTGCCGGTCGTCCCCGAGCCGGGCAGCTACGCGCTGATGCTGCTGGGCCTGGGTGGGCTGGCGGCGGCGCTGCGCCGCCGTCGCGGCTGACGCCTCGAACCGCGCCGCCAGTGTCGGGCGGTGCCGGCTAGCCGGCGGCGCAGCGGCGTGCGTCGCATCCGCCTTCGGCCGCGGATGCAGTGAGCCGGCGATCGGGCGCCGGCAGCCGCAAGCGCACGCGCCACGCCCGACCATCGGCGCATCCGCGGGCACGCGCCGCCCAGGCCGCCGCGCTTGCGGCGGCTGCGCGGCGCCGGGCGCTGCACTAGGGCAGTGTTCCACTCTGTGCAGCACTTAAGAAAACCGATGGATTTGTCGTCCTGGCTAGGCGCAAACCGCAGCGATGCCCAGTGGCATCGCGAGGATTTGCAACGACGCCAGGGCGGCAAAGGCGCGGTTTTATGTGCTGCATAGCGTGGAACACTGCACTAGCATCGACGCCCTTCGCGGAGCCCGCCATGGAACACCTGCATCCGACCAAGGCCTACGAGATCGTCAAGGCCAGCCCGAACACGCTGCTGATCGACTGCCGCACCGAGGTGGAGTTCTTCTACGTCGGCCACCCGGTCGACGCGATCAACATCGAGTGGAACACCGCGCCGGACTTCGAAGTCAACCCGCACTTCGCCGAGCAGGTGCTGCGCATGGCCGGTCGCAAGGACCGGCCGATCATCCTGATCTGCCGCAGCGGCAAGCGCTCGGTCGACGCCGGGCTCGAGCTCGAGCGCTGCGGCTTCACCAACGTCAGCAACGTGCTCGAGGGCTTCGAGGGCGAGCTCGACGGCGAGCACCACCGCGGCAACTTGGGCGGGTGGCGCAAGCACGGACTGCCGTGGCGGCAGGTGTGAGCGGCGCGGCGCGGCCGGCCGGCGTGCACGCCGCGCGGCGATCCGGCCGCCGCTGAGCCCAGCCGCGGCCACCGCTGCGCCGCTGCCGCTGAGCTGTGGTCGCTGAACCGCTGCTGCGGTCGCTGAACCGCTGCTGCCGTCGCTGATACTAAGTTGCGTTCAATGATATAGAAGTGATCCATTCGAACCCGGTCAT
>CAZKCJ010000271.1:0-956 GCA_964550885.1 uncultured Rubrivivax sp.
GCTCGAAAGTCACTGTTCATGCGGTCTTGCCAGCGGCACAAAGCGGTCAACTGCCAGAAGTAGGGTCATTGCCGCTTGCGCTGCGGATGCCGCTGCCGCCGTCGACGCCTGCGCCGCCGCGCCCGCATCGCCGCGTGCGCTGGTCGCCGTGCCGGTTGCGCCCAGGTGTGCGGCCGGCACCGGCGCTGCACCTGGCAACGGGCTCGGGAGTGCGTACCGTTCGCCTCCCGCGGCTCGGCGCCGCGCAGCTCCCGCACAATCGAGCGCCGCTCGCAACGCTGATCCGCTGCCGATGAACCCGCCCGCCGTTGCCGCGCCGCAGCTGGTCGCACCCGGCGATCGCGGCTGGCTGCTGCACGACGCCGCCGCGTCGCGCGCGATCGAGGCCGACGCGCTGGCGCGGCACGCGCCGCAGCTGCTGATGCAGCGCGCCGGCCTCGGGCTGGCGCGGCTGGCGCTGGCGCTGGCGCCGCACGCGCAGCGGGTGTGGGTCGCGGCCGGTCCCGGCAACAACGGCGGCGACGGGCTGGTGGCCGCCACCCACCTGCACCGCGCCGGGCGCAGCGTGCGGGTCAGCCTGTGCGCCGACGCCGCGCGAATGCCGGCCGACGCGGCGCAGGCACTGGCCGACGCGCAGGCGGCGGGCGTCGCGATCACGCCGGCGCTGCCTGACGATTCAGCGACGCAAGCCTTCGAGCTGACGATCGACGCGCTGCTCGGCCTGGGCGCCGGCCGGCCGCCGCAGGGCGCGATCGCCGCCGCGATCGCGCGGCTCAACGCCGGCGCGGCGCCGTGCCTGGCGGCCGACCTGCCGTCCGGGCTGCATCCTGACACCGGCCGGCTGCTGGGCGCGCACGCGGTGCGCGCCACCGCCACGCTCGCGCTGCTGACGCTGAAGCCAGGGCTGTTCACCGGCGCCGGCCGCGACCACGCCGGCAGCATCTGGCTGGATCCGC
>CAZKCJ010000271.1:966-4187 GCA_964550885.1 uncultured Rubrivivax sp.
GATCCGCTCGGCGTCGATGTCACCGCCGCGCCCGCCGGCATCCGCTTGGCCGGCGTGCACGACCTGCGCGCCGCGCTGCCGCCGCGCCGGCACGCGAGCCACAAGGGCAGCTATGGCGACATCGCGGTGGTCGGTGGGGCCGCCGGCATGACCGGCGCCGCCTGGCTCGCGGCGCGGGCGGCGCTGGCCGCCGGTGTCGGCCGGGTCTTCGTCGACCTACTGGGCGAGCCCGGCTGCAGCGGCGACCCGGCGCGGCCCGAACTGATGCTGCGCCCGGGTTGGTGGCGCTCACCGGTCGAGGTGCTGGCGCGCAGCGTCGTCGTCGCCGGCTGCGGCGGTGGGACGGCGATCGGCGCGGCGCTGCCGACGCTGCTCGCGCGCTGCCCGCGGCTGGTGCTCGACGCCGACGCGCTGAACCGCCTGGCTGCCGAGCCGGCGCTGTTCAGCCGGCTGCAGCCGCGGCGCGCGCGCGGCTGGCACACGGTGCTGACGCCGCATCCGCTCGAAGCCGCCCGGCTGCTGCAGACCGACGCCGCGGCGGTGCAGGCCGACCGGATCGCCGCCGCGCGCCGGCTCGCGCACCAGACCGGCTGCGTGGTGCTGCTGAAGGGTTCGGGCACGGTGATCGCGGACGCCGACGGCGGCTGCGTGCTCAACCCGACCGGCAGCGCGCGGCTGGCCAGCGGCGGCAGCGGCGACGTGCTCGCTGGCTGGCTCGGCGGGCTGTGGGCGCAGCAGCCGCGAGATCGCGACGACGATCGCGGCGCTGCCGCTGCGGTGGGCGCCGCTGGTGCCGATCGCCGCAGCGGCGCCCTCGGCGCCGAGCCGGTGCACGCCGACGGCGGGCAGGCTGCGTTGCGCGCGACGGTCGCCGCAGCCTGGACCCACGGCCGCGCCGGCGAGGACGATCACGACGACCCCGCACCGTTCGTGCTGCGCGCAGCCGACCTGATCGAGCGGCTGCAGGCGGTGACCAGCCGCACGCTGCGCACCACCGGCTGACCGAGCCGCGGGCGCGGCGGTGAGCTCACCGCGGCGAAGGCCCGCATCCCCGGCCGCATCCCCCGCTGCCGGCCGCTGCGACGGTAGCGCAGCGCGGTCGGCAGCCTGCAGCCGGCCGAACCCCGAAGCTCACGCGGAGCCGAACGCAAGCAGCACGCGGGCCGCTGCTGGCGCCTGCGCTACTGCCGACACCCGAAGCTCGAACCGAGCCGCCGAACGACGGCTGGCAGCTGCTGCAGCCGCCTCAGCTTCGCGGCGGTCGCGTCACCCTGGCGGCGGCCTTGCGCGTCGCGCCGGCTGCGCCGTGCCGGTCAGCGCTGGCGGCCTTGCCGCCCTTCCCGCCCGTGTCGTTGCCGCCACGCCTGGGCACTCGCTCAGCGCGGTCGGCAGCTTCGCCCTGGTCGCTCTCGTCCCCCGCGTCGATCCGAGCGCCGCGTTGATCGTCAGCGCCGCTGCCTTCGATCCCGCCGCCGGCAACCGGCGCGTGCACCCGCGCGTTGGCCGCCGGCGCGTCCTCACCCGGCGCTTCAAGCGGCGCCGGCTCGCCTGCGCCGCGCAGCAGCCTGGCCACACCGCGCACGGGCTTGGCGGCTTCGTCGCCACGCGCCGGCTGGACGACTTCGCCGCGACGCGCCGGCTTGTGGGCTTCGCCGCCGCGCGCGCGGCGGCTGCCTGCGTCGCCGCTGCTGCGCGCGGCGCGCACCATCCGGAAGTCGATGCGGCGCCCGTCCAGATCGACCCGGCTGACCTGCACCCGCACCCGCGTGCCGATCGCGTAGCGCTCGCCGCTGCGCTCGCCGCGCAGCACCTGGTGCAGCTCGTCGAAGCGGTAGTACTCGCTGCCGATCTCGGTCACGTGCACCAGGCCTTCGACGTACAGCGTGTCCAGGGTGACGAACAGGCCGAAGCTGGTGACCGCGCTGACCGTGCCCGCGTACTCCTCGCCGAGGTGCTCGCGCATGAAGCGGCACTTCAGCCACGCCTCGACGTCGCGCGAGGCCTCGTCGGCGCGGCGCTCGTTGGCGCTGCAGTGCACGCCTGCGCGCTCCCACAGCTCGAGCTCGCGGGTGGCCGGCTTCGCCGGCTTGGCGCCGCTCCTGGGCAGCCGCCGCGGCGGCGGGAAGCGCTCGACCAGCGCCGCGTCGAGCTGGTAGCGCCGCTCGCCGAGGATCGCCTTGATCACCCGGTGCACGAGCAGGTCCGGATAGCGGCGGATCGGGCTGGTGAAGTGCGCGTAGGCCGCGTACGCGAGCCCGAAGTGGCCGGCATTCGCGCTGCTGTACACCGCCTGCTGCATCGAGCGCAGCAGCATCGCGTGGATCTGCGCGACCTCGGGCCGGTCCTTGGTCGCCTCGGCGATGCCCTGCAGCTCGGCCGGCGTCGGCTGGTCGCTCAGCTGCAGCCCGATGCCGAGCGCGCGCAGGTAGTTCTGCAGCGTGGTCCGCCGCTCCGGCGTCGGCCCTTCGTGCACGCGGTACAGCGCCGGGTGCCCGGCGGCCTCGATGAAGCCGGCCGCGCACTCGTTGGCGGCGAGCATCGCCTCCTCAATCAGCCGGTGCGCGTCGTTGCGCTGGCAGGGCTCGATCCGCTCGATCCGGCCCTGCGCGTCGCAGACGATCCGGGTCTCGGTTGTCTCGAGGTCGACCGCGCCGCGCCGGTTGCGGCCGGCGCGCAGCGCGCGGTAGGCCTCGTGCAGGTGCAGCAGGTGCGGCACCAGCGTTGCGTGCGTGCGCGCCTCCTCGCCGCGGGTGTTGGCCAGGATCGCGGCCACCTCGGTGTAGCTCAGCCGCGCCTGCGAGCACACCACCGCCGGATAGAACTGGTACGCGTCGATCGTGCCGTCGGCGGCCACGATCAGGTCGCACACCATCGCGAGGCGCTCGACCAGCGGGTTCAGCGAGCACAGCCCGTTGGACAGCTTCTCCGGCAGCATCGGGATCACCCGCCGCGGGAAGTAGACCGAGGTCGCGCGCTCGTAGGCGTCGGCGTCCAGCGCCTGCCCGCTCTTCACGTAGTGGCTCACGTCGGCGATCGCGACCAGCAGTCGCCAGCCCTGCAGCGCACCGCGGCCGCGGCCGCGCCGGAACGGCTCGCAGTAGACCGCGTCGTCGAAGTCGCGCGCGTCCTCGCCGTCGATCGTCACCAGCGGCACGTCGGTCAGATCGACGCGGCGGCGGCGGTCGGCCGCGCGCACCTTGTCGGGCAGCGCGGCCGCCTGC
>CAZKCJ010000272.1:0-4170 GCA_964550885.1 uncultured Rubrivivax sp.
CGATGCCGACGTCCTTGCGGAAGGCCGCGCCGCCGCACACGCGCATCGCGGTGTCGGTCACCGCGAGCGCGGTCTCGGCGGCGCAGGCCTTGACCTGCAGTACCCGCAGCATCGCGTCGGCGCGGTTCGCATCGAGCGCGGCGACGGTGTCGTCGCGCAGCGTGCGCGCGGCCTCCAGCGCGATGCGCGCGCGCGCGAGGTAGGCGCGGATCGTCGGCAGCTCGGCGAGCGCCTGGCCCAGGTGCTGGAACTTGGTCTGCCCGACGTGCGCCGCCGCCTTGCGCAGCGCAGCCGCGGCGATGCCCAGCGACGCGCTCGCGTTGAGCAGCGAGAAGATCGGCAGCACCGTGCCCATCATCACGTCGAAGCCGCCGCCGTCGGCGCCCAGCCGGTCGGCCTCGGTCACGCGCACGCCCACGCCCTTGACCGGCGACGACGCGTTGCCGCGCATCCCCAGCCCGTCGAAGGGCGCGACCGTGCTCAGCCCCGCGGCGTGCGCCGGTACCAGCCAGATCGTGCTCGCGCCCTCGGCGCGCAGCGGCTTGCTCGACCACACGTAGGAGTCGGCCTCGGCCGCCGAGGTGATCCAGCTCTTCGTGCCGTCGAGCACGACCGCGCCGTCGACCGCGGTCGCGCTGCCCACCGGCGCCCAGAAGTGGCTGCGCGAGCCGGCCTCGGAGAAGGCCAGCGTCGTCAGGTGGCGGCCGGCGGCGATCGCGCGGCGCGGCTCGGGCGCGCCGTAGCGCTCGATCACCGCGGCGCCGCAGTAGTGCATCGCGACCACCATCGCGGTCGAGCCGCAGGCGCCGGCGAGGTGCTCGACCACCGCCGCCGCCGCGCCCGGGCCCGCGCCCTGGCCGCCGACCTCGCGCGCGCTGACCAGCCCGAGCAGGCCGGCCTGCGCGAGCGCGGCCAGGTTCGCGCGCGGAAAGCGCGCCTGCTGGTCGGTGGCCGCGGCCGCGGGCTCGATCACTTCGGCCAGCACCGGCCGCAGCTGCTCCAGGTAAGGCGTGGGGTCCATCGGCCGGCCCTGCTGTGTGGTGAGGCGGCCAGTCTAGGAAGATCCGATCATTCAAGCATTCGCTTGAATCCCGGCGCGCGCGGCGGCCGCCCGCCAGCGGTGCGCCGCGGGGCGCGTGCCGACCTCGACCGGCAGGCCCGCGCTCTGCCACTCGGGGAAGCCGTCGACCAGGCGGCGCGCGCGCAGCCCGCGCTGGCGCAGCTGCGCGACCGCGTCGAAGGCGAGCACGCAGTAGGGGCCGCGGCAGTAGGCGACGATCTCGCCGCCGGCGTCGCCCATCGCCGCCGCCCACGCGGCCAGCTCGGCCGGCGCCACCGGGATCGCGCCGGGCAGGTGGCCGGCCGCGTACTCGTCGGGCGGGCGCACGTCGATCACCGTGACCAGCCGCCGGCGCAGCAGCCGCAGCAGCTCGGCGCGGGTGACCGGCTCGAGCGCGTCGCGCGCCGTCAGGTACTGCGCGACCAGCCGCGCGGCCTCGTCCAGGTTGTGCTCGGCGACCTCGCCGAGCGCGTGCAGCAGCCGCACTACGCCGCCGCCCGACACGCGGTAGTACACGTGCGCGCCTTCCTTGCGGCTTTGCACCAGCCCGGCCGCACGCAGCAGCTGCAGGTGGCGCGAGGTGTTGGCCACAGACAGCCGGCACAGCGCCGCCAGGTGCTCGACGCTGCGCTCGGCCTGCGCGAGCAGCTCCAGCATCAACAGCCGGTTGCGGTTGCCCAGCGCCTTGGGGATGCGCGTGAACTGGTCGAACAGGGTCGCCTTGAAGTCCATCGTCGCTGCGTCGATGCGATCGCCGTGCGGCGGCCGCGCGCAGCCGAGTGTACGGACACGGGCAATGCCCCTGCGCCGGGCACCGCTGATCGGGCGCGGCGGCGGCCGCTCGGCCGTCGCTGCCGTGCTACTCGACGAAGCTGACCGCGGCGGTCAGCGGCACGCGCGCGGTGCAGGCGCGATTCGCGGGTGCGGCCGGGTCGGCGTAGCCGAAGGACATGCCGAACAGGATGCCGAGATCGTCGGGCAGTTCGAACAGCGCGCGCACCGGCGCCGGGTACAGGCCGAGCGCGCCCTGCAGGCAGCTGGCGATGCCGCGCTCGGCGAGCAGCAGCACCAGCGTCTGCGCGAGGATGCCCAGGTCGACCGCGCCGACCAGCTGCAGGTAGCGCGGCATCGCGAAGAAGGCGGCGTGCGGCGCGTCGAAGAAACTCCAGTTGCGCAGCATCGCCTGCTGCCGCGCGGCGCGGTCGTGGCGGTCGACGCCGATCACCTCGTACAGCGCGGCGGCGGCGCCGAACTGGCGCTCGCGGTGCTCGCCGCTGAAGCGCAGGTCCCAGTCGAAGTCGGGCGCGGGCGGCTTGCCGCTGGCCGCTTGCGCCAGCAGCGCGGTGCGCAGCGCGTCCTTCTTCGCGCCCGACGCGACGTACGCGCGCCAGGGCTGGATGTTGCAGTTGGAGGGCACGCGCAGCGCCGCGGCGAACACCGCCTCGAGCTCGGCGCGCGGCACCGGCGTCGGCAGGAACGCGCGCACCGAGCGCCGCGCGGCGAGCGCTTCGCTGACGCTGAGGAAGGGCTCGGTCATCGATGCTGCATCCGGCGCGTGATTATGGTCGGCGCACGCGCGGGTGCCGCCGGGCGCCGCGCGTGCCGGCGCGTGCGCGCGCGCGAGCTGCTCAGGCGGCCGCGGCCGGCAGGCCGAACAGCCGGTCGAAGCCCCAGGTGAAGACGAAGGTGTAGACGAGGAAGAACAGCATCAGGCCGACGTGCAGCAGCAGCGCCGGGTACAGCCCGACGCCCAGCCACCAGGCCATGAACGGCACCATGAAGAACACCAGCCCGGCCTCGAAGCCGAGCGCGTGCGCGATGCGCCGCGCCGCGCTGCGGCCGCGCACGCGCTGGCGCGCCTCCCAGCGCTCGAACAGCGCGTTGAACGCCCAGTTCCAGGCGACCGCGATCAGCGAGTTGCCGACCGCCAGGCCGCTGGCGCTGCCCACGCTCTGGTCGCCGGCGACCAGCACCAGCGTGACGAAGGCGATCGCCAGCGCCTCGTAGACCGCGACGTAGGCGACCCGGCGCCACGGGCCCTGGAACGAGAACAGCAGTGGGGCAGCAGCGCGCATCGCGCGCGACTGTAGCGAAGGCCCGCGCCCGGCCGGGGGCACTGCGCTCGCGCCGACCAGCGGCCCGTCAGTGCGACCCGTCAGTGCGACCCGTCAGTGCGATCCGTCAGTGCGATCCGTCAGTGCGATCCGTCAGTGCGATCCGTCAGTGCGATCCGTCAGCGCGCACCGCGCCCGCCCGGCCGCGCCTTCAGCGCGGCGTCCACGCCGGCGGCAGCAGCCGGCGCTTGCCGTCCTTGCTCTTGCGGATGCCGGGTTCGTCCAGCGCGACCCGGTCCCACAGCTTGCAGGTGACCTCCTCGTGCTTTTCGTCCAGCGCCTCGCAGTAGTTCGCGTACACGCACACGCCGACCTCGCCGCCGTGGCCGCTGCGCACCTTCACGAACCAGTCGGGGTCGGCCAGGCTCTGGCGCGCGAAGCCGATGACGTCGGCGCGGCCGTCGGCGAGCATCGCCTCAGCCTGCACGAAGCCGTGCACGCCACCGGCCACGACCACCGGCGTGGCCAGCCCCGCGGCGCGGATCGCACTGCGGATGCGCGTGGCCGCGTCGACGTTGCGCCCGAAGGGGCCGCGCTCGTCGGAGCTGTGGTGCGGCATGCACTCGTAGCCGCTCGGGCCGGTGTACGGATACGCGGCCCAGCCGACCTCGGGCTGCTGCGCGTCGTCGAACTTGCCGCCGCGCGACAGCGACAGGAAGTCCATGCCGGCACGCGCGAACTCGACGCCGAAGTACACCGCGTCGTCGACCCCGGAGCCGCCGGCGATGCATTCGTCGGCGAGGAAGCGGCAGCCGAGCACGTAGTCGTCGCCGACCGCAGCGCGCACCTGCCGGTAGACCTCGAGCGGCAGCCGCACCCGGCCCGCGCGCGTGCGGCCGTAGCCGTCGTCGCGGTCGTTGGTCGCCGACAGGAACGAGGCCATCGTGTAGGCGTGCGCGTAGTGCAGCTCGATGCCGTCGAAGCCGGCCTCGCGGGCGCGCCGCGCAGCAGCAGCGAACAGGTCCGGCAGCACCTGCGGCAGCTCGCGGATGTGCG
>CAZKCJ010000273.1:0-4164 GCA_964550885.1 uncultured Rubrivivax sp.
GGTGCGCGGGCCTGGTGCGCGGGCCTGGTGCGCGGGCCTGGTGCGCGGGCCTGGTACGCGGGCCTGGTACGCGGGCCTGGTACGCGGGACTGCGCCGAGCGCGTCAGCGGATGTCGCGGATCAGCTGGCGGAACTCGTCGACGTCCTCGAAGCGCCGGTACACCGACGCGAAGCGCACGTAGGCGACCTTGTCCAGCCGCTTGAGCTCGCGCATCACCAGCTCGCCCAGCCGGGCGCTGGCGATCTCGCGCGTGCCGCCGGCGAGCAGCCGGTCGTGGATGCGCACGAGCGCCGCGTCGATGCGCGCGGTGCTGACCGGGCGCTTGCGCAGCGCCAGCAGCAGCGACGCGCGCAGCTTGGCGGCGTCGAACTCGACCCGCGAGCCGTCCTTCTTGACCACCGCCGGCAGCGTGATCTCGGCGCGCTCGTAGGTGGTGAAGCGCCGCTCGCAGCGCGCGCAGCGCCGGCGGCGGCGGACCACGCCGCCGTCGTCGGATTCGCGGGTCTCGACGACCTGGGTGTCCTCGTGCGCGCAGAACGGGCAGCGCATCGCCGGGCTCGCGTGCGGTGCGGCGCTTCAGCGGCCCCGGCGGTGCCGCCGGCTCAGCGGTAGACCGGGAAGTCGCGCGTCAGCACCGCGACCTTGGCCCGCACCGCGGCGAGGTTGGCGTCGTCGTCGGGCCGGTCGAGCACGTCGGCGATCAGCTGCGCGGTCGCCCGCGCCTGCTCGAGCCCGAAGCCGCGGGTGGTCAGCGCCGGCGTGCCCAGGCGGATGCCGCTGGTGACCATCGGCTTCTGCGGGTCGTTGGGGATGCCGTTCTTGTTGCAGGTCATGTGCGCGCGGCCGAGCAGCTCCTCGGCCTGCTTGCCGGTCAGGCCCTTGGGCCGCAGGTCGACCAGCATCAGGTGGCTCTGCGTGCCGCCGCTGACGATGCGCAGCCCGCGCTCGATCAGCGTGCGCGCCATCACGTCGGCGTTGGCCACCACCTGCTGCTGGTACGCGCGGAACTCGGGCTGCAGCGCCTCCTGGAAGGCCACCGCCTTGGCGGCGATCACGTGCATCAGCGGCCCGCCCTGGATGCCGGGGAAGATCGCGCTGTTGATCTTCTTGGCGATCTCCTCCTGGTTGGTCAGCACGATGCCGCCGCGCGGGCCGCGCAGGCTCTTGTGGGTGGTGCTGGTGACGACGTCGGCGTGCGGCAGCGGGTTCGGGTACACGCCGGCAGCGACCAGCCCGGCGTAGTGCGCGATGTCGACCATCAGGTACGCGCCCACCGCCTTGGCCACCTGCGCGAAGCGCGCGAAGTCGATGTGCAGGCTGTAGGCGCTGGCGCCGGCGATGATCAGCTTCGGCCGGGCCTCGTGCGCGAGCCGCTCCATCGCCGCGTAGTCGATCGCCTCGTTCGCGTCCAGCCCGTAGCTGACCACCTTGAACCACTTGCCGCTCAGGTTCAGCGCCATGCCGTGGGTCAGGTGGCCGCCTTCGGCGAGGCTCATGCCCATCACCGTGTCGCCGGGCTGCAGCAGCCCGAAGAACACCGACTGGTTGGCCTGGCTGCCGGAGTTGGCCTGCACGTTGGCGAAGCCGGCGCCGAACAGCTGCTTCACGCGCTCGATCGCCAGCGTCTCGACCACGTCGACGTTCTCGCAGCCGCCGTAGTAGCGGCGGCCCGGGTAGCCCTCGGCGTACTTGTTGGTCAGCTGCGAGCCCTGCGCGGCCATCACCGCCGGCGACGCGTAGTTCTCGCTGGCGATCAGCTCGATGTGCTCTTCCTGGCGGCGGTTCTCGGCTTCGATCGCAGCGAACACCTGCGGATCGACGTTGGCGATGGTGGAGCGTTGGCGGTCGTACATGGCGGTCCTCGTCGGCGGTCGGCAGGGGCCCGGCACCGGCGCGCTGGCGGCCGCAGGGCCGCGCAGTCGCGAGCGCGGGGCTGCCCAGGCGAGCGGCGGGATCGCGCGGGCCGTGGGGCTGCGCGCCGCGCTCCCCGGTGGTTGTCCACCTCGGCCTTGCCGGCCTGATCGCCAGTCGCGCGGAAGGCTGCAGTGTAGCGGCCGGCGCCCGGCAGCCGATGACACCGGCGGCCGACGACAGGCGGCTGGCGCCCGGCGGCTGGGGAGCGCCGGCCGGTGCGCCGCTGCTCAGTGCAGCAGCGCGACGCGCTCGGCCGGGGCCGGACCGGTAGCGGTGGGGGCAGCGTCCGCAGCGGCCGGTGCAGCCGCCGAAGCCGCGGCCGGCGCCGGGCGCGCCGCCGCGGTGCGCACCGGCACCGCCTTGCCGGAGGCGACGCTCTGCAGCCGCTGCGTCTCGGCGAGCACCTTGCCCGCGTAGCCGCCGTCGTTGCCCGAGATCGCGGCGCCGACGTACCAGCGCAGGCCTGCCTCCAGGCTGCCGGCGCGCGCGATGCACTCGCGCAGCACCTGCACGCCCACGCGCAGGTTGGTGACCGGATCGAAGGCGGCGTGCGTGCCGCCGAAGGCTTCGTACTTGTCGACGTGCACGTTGGTCATCACCTGCATCAGCCCCTGCGCGCCCATCGGGCTCTGCGCGAACGGGTTGAAGCGCGATTCGATCGCGACCACCGCCAGGATCAGCGTGGGCTCCAGGCCGACCTTCTCGCCGATCGCCCAGGCCTCCTGCACCAGCCGGCCGACCGGCTCGGGCGCGACGCCGTAGCGCCGGGCGATCCACTTGGCGACTGCCGCCTGCGGCTTGGTCAGCTTGGACGGCTGGACCGCCGTCGCCCGCTCGACCGCATCGGCGTCGGCCAGCGCCGGCAGCATGTCGCCGGCCTGCTCGGCGCGTGCCTCCTGGCGCTCCTGCAGCCAGTCGAGTGCCCAGGCCTCCGACTGCGTGCGCAGGTCCGGCCGGCTGACGACGAAGGTCAGGGCGATCACCACGCCCAGCCCGAGCAGCGCCAGCCCGTTGTGGCCGAGCTCGAGTGCGCCGGCACCGATGTCGCGCAGCACGACGGCGACACCGCGACGGCCGGTGTGCCATCGCCTTCGCCACGATTCGCGTCGAATCATCTTGCTTCCTCCTGTGTCGCGGCCGCCGCCGGGGCGGAGCCTGGCTCGCTGCCGCTGCGGCGGTCCGCCGCCAGGGCCGACCCGCGCTGCGGCGGATGCGGCCGTGATAATCGAAGCCACCGGGCCGATCGGCCCGATCCCTGACAGCGCGCCAGGGCATGTTCACCTGCACCGCGCTGTTTGCCGCCAGGCCCGATGCTTCGGGTTAACCCTGACTGACGTGAAGTCGTGGCGGATTCTAAAAATCGAAATATGCTCGGTCAAGAATAAGCATTTCGCTTGTTATACGGATCTGGAATGGGATACAGGGATCTGCGCGACTTCGTCAGCCAGTTGGAGCAGGCCGGAAAGCTGGTCCGAGTCACCGAAACGGTGTCAACGCGGCTGGAACTGACCGCTATCTGCGACCAAGTGCTGCAAGCTGGCGGGCCGGCGCTGCTGTTCCAGCACCCTGACGGTTACCCGATTCCGTGCCTGGCGAACCTGTTCGGCACCCCTGAACGGGTGGCCCTGGCGATGGGCGCGACCGACCTGGCCGGGCTGCGCGAGGTCGGCCGGATGCTGGCGGGCCTGAAGGAGCCCGAGCCGCCCCGCGGCCTGAAGGACGCCGGCCGGATCGTCCAGCTGGCCCGCGCGCTGTGGGACATGAAGCCGCTGCGGCTGCGCCACGCGCCCTGCCAGGAGGTGGTGCTCGAGGCCGACGACGTCGACCTGGGGCGCCTGCCGGTGCAGACCTGCTGGCCGGGCGACGCGGGCGCGCTGATCACCTGGGCGCTGGTGGTCACGCGCGGGCCGCAGGGCGTGGCGACGCCGCGGCGGCGGCAGAACCTGGGCATCTACCGCCAGCAGGTGATCGGCCGGCGCCGGCTGATCATGCGCTGGCTCGCCCACCGCGGCGGCGCGCTCGACTTCCGCGAGTTCGCGCGGGCCAACCCGGGCAAACCGTTCCCGGTGGCGGTGGCGCTGGGCGCCGATCCGGCGACGATGCTCGGGGCGGTGACCCCGGTGCCCGACGCGCTGTCGGAGTATCAGTTCGCCGGCCTGCTGCGCGGGCGGCGCACCGAAGTCGTCGACACCGAGGTCGGCGAGGACGGGTGGCCGCTGCAGGTGCCGGCCAGCGCCGAGTTCGTGTTC
>CAZKCJ010000274.1:0-1483 GCA_964550885.1 uncultured Rubrivivax sp.
CGCTCTCACCCAAGAGCTGAGGGTCGTCGTGGGCTCGAAAGTCACTGGTCATGCGGTCTTTGCCAGCGGCACAAAGCGGTCAACTGCCGGAAGTAGGTTCAAGCGCCGTCCTCCGAGCAACGTCAGCTCGCGGGTGTGCGCGCTGCGCATCCGATCGAGTCGCCCGCGAACGCGCTGGCGGCGTTGCGCATCCTCGAGGTCGCCCGCGGCATCGCTGCGGTTCGCGCCTTGCCATCGCGCCCGCTGGCGGCCTGCTCGGGGAGCGCCCGGCTACCGCAGCCAGGGTGGCGGCTTCAGGTACCGCTGCGCGCGACGGTCGCGCGCGCGATCGCTGCGCCGAGTTCGTCGCGGCCGAAGGGCTTGCGCAGCGGCTCGACGTCGAGCGGGCCGTCGCGCTCGGCGGTGAACAGCTCGCCCGAGTAGCCCGACATCAGCAGCACCGGCAGCCCGGGGCGCGCCTGCGTCGCCAGCGCCGCGAGCCGGGTGCCGCGCATGCCGGCGCCGAGCGCGACGTCGCTGAGCAGCAGGTCGATCGGCTCGGGCTCGGTCAGCAGCAGCATCGCCTGCTCGCCGCTGGCGGCGGCGAGCACCCGGCAGCCCAGCGCCTCGAGCTGGCCGTGGACGACCGCGCGCACATCGGCGTCGTCCTCGACCAGCAGCACCGTCAGCCCACGCCCGGGCAGCAGCGGCGCCGCGGCGCGCGCGTCGCGTTCGGCCGCGGCCGCGGGGCGCGGCAGCACCAGGGTCACGGTGGTGCCGCCGCCGGGGCTGCTGTCGAGCGCGACCGTGCCGCGCGACTGGCGGGCGAAGCCGTACACGGTGCTCAGCCCCAGGCCGGTGCCGCGGCTGGCCTCCTTGGTGGTGAAGAAGGGCTCGAACGCGCGCTCCTTGACCTCGTCGCTCATGCCGCTGCCGGTGTCGCTGACCTGGATCAGCACGAAGCGCTCGTCGTCGGCACCGGGGTCGTCCAGCGTCAGCCGCAGCGCCGGCGGCAGCCGGCCGCAGGCCTGAGCGCGAAAGCGCAGCGTGCCGCCGTCGGGCATCGCGTCGCGCGCGTTGATCGCGATGTTCAGCAGCGCCGACTCCAGCTGCCCCGGGTCGGCCTGCACCGCCAGGCCGCCGGCCGGCACGTCCACCTCGATGCGCATCCGCTGGTCGAGCGTGCGCCGCAGCATGCCGGCCAGCGACTGCAGCATCTGCGCGAGGTCCAGCGTGCTCGGCTGCAGCACCTGGCGGCGCGAGAAGGCCAGCAGCTTCGCGGTCAGCTCGGCGCTGCGCCGGCTGGCGCGCAGCGCCGCGGCCACCAGCGGCTGCGCGTCGGGCGACGCGGCGATCGCCGGCAGCTCCTCGAGCACCTGCAGGTTGCCCTGGATCACGGTGAGCAGGTTGTTGAAGTCGTGCGCGATCCCGCCGGTCAGCTGGCCGACGCTCTCCAGCCGCTGCGAGTGGCGCAGCGCCTCGTCGGCCTGCGCGCGCTGCAGCC
>CAZKCJ010000274.1:1493-4151 GCA_964550885.1 uncultured Rubrivivax sp.
CGCAGGCAGGTGGCGAGCAGGTGGGCGAGGGACTGGACGAAGCGCAGCTCGTCGGCACCGAACTGCCGCGGCTCGCGCGCGTGCACGGTCAGCGCGCCGAAGCAGTGGCCGCGGTCGGACAGCGGTGCGCCGACCGCGCTGCGCAGGCCGGCGCCCGCGTACGCGGGCGGCACCACAAAGCGCCGCTCGGCCGCGTAGTCGTCGACCAGCACCGGTGCCGCCGTCGCGACGATCAGCCCGGCGAGCGAGCCGGGCGCGTTGGGCAGCGCGCTGCCGGGCTCCTCGCCGATCTGTACGCCGAGCTCCACCCCGCTCGCCGCGGCGACCTGCAGCTGGCGGCGGCCAGGCTGCAGCAGCCACACCTGCGCGGCGGCCGCAGCCAGCGTTTCGGCGGCAACCGCGACCACGTGCGCGAGCGTCGGCTGGATGTCGCGGGCATCGGCGGTCAGGCGGCCGAAGCGGGCCAACTGCTCGCTGTACTGCGCGCGCCGCAGCGCCTGGCGCACGCGCGGGTACGCGCCGATGTCGCGCAGTGCCGCCAGCACCCAGCCGGCGTGCGCGTCGGCCAGCGGGCTGAGCGCGATCTCCACCAGCACCTGGCTGCCGTCGCGTCGCAGCGCGACCAGCTCGACCAGCCGCCCCATCGGCCGCGCCTGCGGCGCCGCGGCGAAGCCGGCGCGGTACTGCGCGTGGCGCGCGCGCAGCGCTGGCGGCACCAGCTCGTCGACCACCAGGCCCGCCAGCGCGGCCGGCGCGTAGCCGAGCAGGCGCTCGGCGGCGGCGTTGGCGGCGGCGATCCGGCCGCCCGGGTCCACCAGCAGCAGCGCGTCGGTGTTCTGGTCGAAGAGCACCCGCAGCAGCAGCTGTGCGTCGAGCCCGGCCGGGGTCGAAGCGATCGCCTGGCGCGGGGGGGCGGGCATGATCAGGCCGGACTGACCTCGGGCACCAGGATGTACCCGGCGCCGCGCACCGACTTGATCAGCTGCGGCTCGCTGCGCCGCTGTTCGAGCTTGCGCCGCAGCCGGCCGACCTGCACGTCGATCGTGCGGTCGAAGGGCGCGGCGCCGCGGCCGCGGGTCAGCTCGAGCAGGAAGTCGCGCGACAGCACCCGCCCCGGGTTCTGTGCGAACACTCGCAGCAGCTCGAACTCGCCGCTGGTCAGCCCGACGTCGTGGCCGTCGGCGTCGATCAAGCGCCGCGCCGCCAGATCCAGCGTCCAGTCGGCGAAGCGCAGCCGCACGCTGCTGGCGCCGGCGGCGGCGCCGTCGGGTGGCTGCAGCCGGCGCAGCACCGCCTTGATCCGCGCCAGCAGCTCGCGCAGGTCGAAGGGCTTGGTCACGTAGTCGTCGGCGCCGACCTCGAGGCCGACCACCTTGTCGACCGCGTCGCCGCGCCCGGACACGATCACCAGCCCGCAGCGCCAGTGCTCGCGCAGCCGGCGGGCGATCGTGAAGCCGTCCTCGCCGGGCAGCCCCAGGTCGAGCAGCACCAGCAGCGGCGGATCGACCGCCATCAGCGCCATCAGCGTGCTGCCGCGGTGCAGCTCGGTGACGCGAAAGCCCTGGGCGCCGAGGTAGGTGGCCAGCAGCCGGGTGATCTCGGGCTCGTCGTCGACGACGGCGATGTGGGGCAGGGCAGTCACGCTGGACACGAACCGGGCAGGCACGCATCGATCACGCACCGATGCCGGGCAAGGGTAGCAGCTTTGGCTGCACGCGCCGCGACGCGGCCAGCCCACGGCCGGCGCACCACGGCGTGCAACTGCGCGCGAGCCGATGCCTGCCGAGGGCAGCTGAAGACCGCCGGGCGCAGCCGCACGCAGCTTGCAGCCGGGCGCAGGCCGCAGGCTTGGCTCAGCGCCGCGGGCCCCATGCGCGCCGGCGCGCACCCCGTTGCAGCGCCGCCGGCGCCGCGCGGCGCTGCGGTCGCTCAGGCGGAGGATCGAGCCCGCCCCGGCTCCTTGCGGATCTGGCCGAGGAACTGCAGCGTGGTGTCGAAGGCGGCGGCGCAGAAGGCCAGCGCCGCCGCGAAGTCCTCGTCGGACAGCGCGCGCGCTGCGGTGCGGCTGCGGTAGATGTTCGCGAACTCGCGCTCGCGCCCGGCCTGCACCAGCAGCTTGCCCACGCCCAGCGCCTCGAGCGACTTCCACACCCGCGGGTTGTACGAGCGGGTCAGCTGCAGCACGAAGGTCACCGGGTCGTTCTTGCCGAGGATCGTCGCCAGCCGCAGGATCAGCTCGAAGGGCAGGCCGATCTTGCCGCTTTCGACCAGTGCGAGGAAGCTCGGATCCTCCAGGTCCAGCGCCGCGCCGAGATCGTCGAGGGTCAGGCCGGCGGCCTCGCGCGCGTCGCGCAGCAGCGCCGCGGCCTTCTGCACCGCCGCCTTCGGACCCGGCCGGCTGATCGTCGCCGCGGCCAGCGCCAGCGACAGGTCAGCGGCGTTGCCGACACCGCCGAGCAGCGTGCCGGTCCACGCATGCAGCTGCTTGGCCAGGCTGCGCACCGCGCTGCCGCCCAGCGGCGGCAGGCTCACCGGCAAGGCCACGCTCGCACTCGCCGCCGGCGGGCGCCGGCTGCGGGCCGCGGTCGTTGCATCGGCCGCCTTCCTGGCGCGCGGCCGGCTGCCGGCGGCGGCGCGTTGGGCAGGGCGGCGGGGGGT
>CAZKCJ010000275.1:0-4123 GCA_964550885.1 uncultured Rubrivivax sp.
CAATCGCTGTGGGATCAAGGACTTACGTCTTCGGCAGGCTCAAAGTTCGGTCTAGCGGCGACCGCACGAGCTGCCCACCCCGCACTCGGGGGGAATTCCAATGAGCGCGCATAGCCGCGCGATCGTCGCAATGCAAGCGCGGCCGTCACCGGCGTCCTCGCGGCGCCGCGAGCAGGCATCAAGGTGCCGACACCGGTTGTCCGCCGGCGCTACGACATCGCAACGGCGGTGCGGTGCTGCAGCGGCAACTGGTTGCGCTCCGCCAGCCTATCCGGCCGCGCACATCGTCGACTGCGCTGACCGCCGACTCCGGGCCGACTTGACCCGGGATCCTCAGGTGGTCTTGGACACCGTGAAGGTCGGGAACTTGGCCGACAGGTTGGTTGCCTTCGACGCGACGCTGACCGCGACCCGCCGCGCGACCGCGAGGTAGATCGCGGCGGTCTCGCTGTCGGGCGCGGCGACCACGGTCGGGCGGCCGCTGTCGGCCTGTTCGCGGATGTTCATCGCCAGCGGCAGCCCGCCCAGGTAGTCGACGCCGTACTGCTCGGCCATCCGGCGCCCGCCGCCCTCGCCGAAGATGTGCTCGGCGTGACCGCAGTTGGTGCAGACGTGGACCGCCATGTTCTCGACGATGCCCAGGATCGGCACGCTGACCTTCTCGAACATCTTCAGGCCCTTCTTCGCGTCGAGCAGCGCGATGTCCTGCGGCGTGGTCACGATCACCGCACCGGTCACCGGCACCCGCTGCGACAGCGTCAGCGCGATGTCGCCGGTGCCCGGCGGCATGTCGACCAGCAGGTAGTCGAGCGCGCGCCAGTTGGTCTGGCGCAGCAGCTGCTCGAGCGCCTGCGTGACCATCGGCCCGCGCCAGATCATCGGGCTGTCGGCGTCGACCAGGAAGCCGATCGACATCACCTGCACGCCGTAGTTCTCGAGCGGCTGCATCGTCTTGCCGTCCAGGCTCTCGGGCTTGCCCTCGATGCCCATCATCATCGGCTGGCTCGGGCCGTAGATGTCGGCGTCGAGGATGCCCACGGTCGCGCCTTCGGCGGCCAGCGCGAGCGCGAGGTTGACGGTGGTCGTGCTCTTGCCGACACCGCCCTTGCCCGACGCCACCGCGACCACGTTCTTCACGTTGGGCAGCAGCTGCAGTCCGCGCTGCACGGTGTGCGCGACGATGTTCACGCCGACGTTGGCGCTGACGTTGCCGACGCCGGCGACGCCGCGCGCGGCGTCGATCAGCGCGCGCCGCAGCTGCGGGATCTGGCTCTTCGCCGGGTAGCCCAGCTCGACGTCGAAGAAGACGTCGGCGCCCTCGATGCGCAGGTTCTTCAGCGCGCCGGTGGATACCAGGTCGTGGTCGGTGTTCGGGTCGACGACGGTCTTCAGCGCGTCGAGCAGCGCGGCTTCGGTGATCGGCATGGGCGGGTTCGCAGGTGGGGGTGGGCTGGAATCGGCAGGCAGTCTAGCCGAGCCCCCTGCACGCACCCCCGTCATGGGCTTGGGCTCGGCGTCGGCGCGCGCTGCCCGCCCGGCAGCGCGCCGCGTCCGCTCAGTAGCGCAGCGTGTACGCGACCCCGATCTGCAGCTCCCGCATCGAGATCGTCTCGGTCGTGGTCGGCGGCGCGCCGAAGCCGTTGAACAGGCTGGGCCCGGTGACCGAGTTGCGCTGCGCGTACAGGAACATGCCGGTCAGCTCGGAGCGCTGGTCCAGCTTCCAGCTCGCGCCCAGCGTCCACTGGTGCTGGACCACGCCGGGCGCGAGGATGTTGAAGCTCAGGTCCTGCGGCCGCACCGGGTTTTGCGTGTAGTTGTAGCCGCCGCGCAGCGTCCAGCGGTCGTTCAGCTGGTACTGCAGCCCGAGCTTCCAGACGTTGATGTCGCGCCAGCCGAAGCCGGCGCCGTTGCTGCCGCCCAGGCAGGCGCTGGGGTCGCCCATCACGCAGTTGCCGATCAGCGCGCTCGGGTTGGCCACCGACTTCGCGTCGCCGTGGAAGATCCGCTGGAAGTCCAGCGCCAGCAGCCACTGCGCGGTCGGCCGCAACGCCACGCCCAGCGTGAAGTTCGACGGGATGTCGAAGTCGCCGCCCTGGGCGAACAGGCCGCGGTAGTCGTCGAAGGCGCCCATCCACATCCGGGTCGCGTACGCGGCGCCGAGCGCGAACTGCTCGCTGAACTGCCCGAGGTAGCCGATGCGCACCCCGCCGCCCCACGAGCTGCTGTGGCCGTTGTTGGTGACGCGGCCCGGTGCAGTCGACAGCAGCGGGTTGTCGAAGGCCTGCAGCCCGTAGGCCTCGAAGCGCTGGTAGGCCAGCGTCGGCGCGACCCCGATCGACTGCCCCGGCACGAACTGCCACGACACGTAGGGCGCGATCAGCAGCTGGCTCAGGTCAACGCCCAGCTTGCCGTTGCCGCACAGCAGGTTGTACGGCCCCGGGCTCGGGTTGAACGTCGCGCACGCGCTCATCGCCGGGATCTGCCCGCCTGGGTAGTCGGTGTTCATGCCGCCGTTGCCGTAGACGGTGACGCCGACGGCCAGGTCCGGCCGCAGGCGCCAGTTCCAGCCGAACTCGGGGATGAAGAAGTTCTTGCTGCCGCTGGTCACGCTGGCGTCGATGCCGGCCGGCCCCGAGCCGCTGCGCGACGCCTCGCGGTCGGGGCTGAACCAGCTCAGGCCCAGCTGCCACTGCGTGTCGAGGAAGCTCATCGCGCCCGGGTTGACCGCGCCGCCGAAGGGCTCCTGGGCGACGGCGATGGCCGCACCGGCCATGCCGATCGACTTCATGCCGTAGCCGTTGGCGAAGTAGCCGTCGGTCGCAACCGCCGTGCCGCTCGCGAGCAGCAGCGCCGGGGCAAGCAGGATCGGGAACGGCGGCGTCGTCCGCAGCCGCAGGGTCGGGGCTCTGGTCATGGCAGTCTCCAGGGGTGGGTCGGTCGAGGGGGGAACAGGACGGTCGATCAATCGTTCGGTCAATCAGTCGGTCGATCAGTCGGTCGATCAGTCGGCCACTCACTCGCTCATTCGGTCGGTCAACCGGTGGCCGAGTCAACGGGGGTCAGGGCTTCAGCGGGTCAACGGGTCAGGGGATAGGCAGGTCGGTGGGTCGGTGGGTCGGTGATCGGGTTCGAGCGCCGGCGCAGCCGCAGCTCACCACTGCGCGAGCAGCCGGCCGCCCTGCACCTTGCTCGGCCGGCGATGCAGCGGCCGGTCGCCGCCGGCGACGCAGGCACCGCTGCGCAGGTCGAAGCGCCACTGGTGCTGCGGGCAGGTCAGCGTCGTGCGCTGCAGCGCCGCCGCCGGGATGTCGGTCGCCTGATGCGGGCAGCGGCTGTCGTAGACCCGCCAGTCGTCGTCGCCGGCGCGATGGACGAACACGCCGCGGTCGTCGCAGTCGACGCGCCGGCTGTCGCCGACCGCGAGCGCGTCGGCCGCCATCAGGTCGTGCCAGGCCGCTGCCGCCTCGCGCGCCTGCCGGAACTGCGGCGGGTCCAGCGCGCGGATCCGGTCGACCGCCCAGAGGATGCGGGTCAGGCCGAGCGTCGGGAAGGCCAGCAGCAGCGCGTCGACGATCTCGGCCGGGGTGCAGCCGTCGCGCAGCGCGCGCCGCAGGTACTGCGCGAAGCCGCGCTCGGTCTGCGCGTGCACCTTGGTGATCAGGCTGATCAGCGCGCGCGTCTTCGGGTCGAGCTCGCGGCCGCACTCGCGCAGGAACGCGAAGTAGTGGCCCATCGCGTCGGGCCGCAGCGCGCGCAGCATGTCCAGGGCGTCACTCACGTCTGCACCTCTCGCACACGGTGGTTCGGGGGTCGGGCGCTCGGCCGCCGTGCACCGGCCCGCGCTCAGCGCCGGGGCTGGCCGCCGACGACCAGCACCGGCCCGGCGGCGGCGCCGATCACTGCGCGTGCGGTTGCACCGACGCGCGCTCGCTCGGGTCGCGCCGGCCCGTGGCGGCCGACGACGACCAGGTCGCAGCCGTGCTCGACCGCGGCCGCCTGCAGCTGCGGCGCCGCGCGGCCGTGGCGCAGCTCGCCGGCGGCCGTGGCGCCGCAGCCGCGGGCCACGGCCAGCGCGTCGTCGAGCACCGACTGCGCGGCGGCGTCGGCCGCCGCGGCGACAACG
>CAZKCJ010000276.1:0-420 GCA_964550885.1 uncultured Rubrivivax sp.
TGCGCGAGCAGCAGCGCGTCGGCCGAGCCCGGCGGCAGGGCTTGCGTCAGGCGCTTGCCGCGCGCAATCGAGGGCAACTGCATGCTCAATCCAAAACGCCCCGCAACGATGCGTTGCGAGGCGCGGTGCCGATTCTAAGTGCTGCACATTGGCGGCCTTGCGGCGAGCGCCGCTGCCAGCGACGGCGCGATGGTGTCTGTGGCCTGCCGCCCGCTCGTGCGCCGCTGCCCGCGGCGACGACGGCCGCTGCCAAGGCTGCGGCGCGCAGCACGCCGCTCGGTGCCGGGCTGCGGCCGGCCGTGCGGCGGCGCGCCGCTACCATTGCGCGATGGCCGACGCCGCACCCGCACCGCAGGCCCCGGCGCTGTACGCGCTGGTGCCCTGCGCCGGCAGCGGCGAGCGCGCTGGGCTCGGCCAGCC
>CAZKCJ010000276.1:430-4120 GCA_964550885.1 uncultured Rubrivivax sp.
GGCCAGCCGAAGCAGTACGCGCTGCTCGAGGGGCGCGCGCTGGTCGCGCACACGCTGCAGGCGCTGGGCGCGGTGGCGCGGCTGCGCGCGACGCTGGTGGTGCTCGCGCCGGACGACCGCGGGTTCGCGGCGCTGGTCCCGGGCTTCGAGGGCGCGCGCGGCTGGACCGCGCGCGTCGGCGGCGCCAGCCGCGCAGCCAGCGTCGCCGCGGGGCTGGCCGAACTGCGGCGCCGCGGTGCGGCCGACGCCGACTGGGTGCTGGTGCACGACGCCGCGCGCTGCCTGCTGCGGCCCGAGTGGGTCGAGCGGCTGATCGACGCCTGCCTGAGCGATCCGGTGGGCGGCCTGCTCGCGCTGGCGCTGGGCGACACGCTGAAGCCCGCGCGCGACGGCCGCGCCACCGGCACGCTCGCGCGCAGCGACAAGTGGGCGGCGCAGACGCCGCAGATGTTTCGCGTCGGGCTGCTCGAGCGCGCGCTGCGCCGCGCCGGGCCCGAGCTCACCGACGACGCCAGCGCGGTCGAGGCGCTGGGCCTGCAGCCGCTGCTGGTTCGCGGCGAGCCCGAGAACCTGAAGGTCACCTGGCCCGGCGACCTGGAGCTGGCCGCGCGGCTGCTGCGCACGCGGCCGGCGGGCAGCGCGCCGCAGTCGTCGCCCGCCGCGCTTGCCGTGCTGGCGGTGTCAAGGCAGTCCGAATGACACCGGTCGAGCCGGCGTTCGGTGCAATTCGGATCGGCGAAGGCTGGGACGTGCACGCGCTGGTGCCGGGGCGGCCGCTGATCCTCGGCGGCGTGCGCATCCCGCACAGCCACGGGCTGGCCGGCCACTCCGACGCCGACGCGCTCGCGCACGCGGTCACCGACGCGCTGCTCGGCGCGGCGGCGCTGGGCGACATCGGCCGCCACTTCCCCGACACCGATCCGGCATTTGCCGGCGCCGACTCGCTGCAGCTGCTGGCCGAAGCCGCGCGGCGGGTGCGCGCCGCCGGCTTCGAGATCGGCAACGTCGACGCGACCGTGGTCGCGCAGGCGCCGCGGCTGGCCGCGCACATCCCGGCGATGTGCGCGCGGCTCGAGGCCGCGCTCGAGCTGGCCGCGGGCAGCGTCAACGTCAAGGCCAAGACCGCCGAGCGGCTGGGCCCGGTCGGCGAAGGCCGCGCGATCGAGGCGCGGGCGGTGGCGCTGCTGGCCAGGCGGCCGCATTGAGGCGGCGGCGCCGCCGCCGGCTGCGGTCACCGGGATGCGCGGCGCGCTGCGCGCCGCGCACGCCGGGATTCGCGCTGCCGGCGAGCGGCTCGGCGCGCGCTCAGGCAACCGGGATCTGCCGCGCCTGCGGCGCCTTCGGCTGCTGCTTGGGCAGCTCGACGCGCAGCACGCCGTTGCGATAGCTGGCCTGCGCCTGGTCGGCGTTGACGGCAGCCGGCAGCGGCACGCTGCGGTGGAAGCTGCCGTACGCGCACTGCACGACGCGCCAGCGGCCTTCGCTGCGCTCGCGCTCGAAGCGCTTCTCGCCGCGCACGATCAGCGCGTCGCCGACGACTTCCAGCTCGAAGTCGCGCTTGTCCATGCCGGGCGCCTCGAGCCGCACGACCACGCGCTGCTCGTCCTCGAACACGTCGCCGCCGATTAGCCCCCAGCCGGAGCCGGCTAACGGCTCGTCCAGCTCGGCCGCAGCCGGCAGGTTCGACTTCTCCCCCGGGCGGAAGCGGGTCAGCGCCTGCGCTGCACGCGTGCGCAGCCCGTCCCAGCCTTCGGTCAGCGACTCCCACGCGGACGCAACGCCGCTGCGCAGTTCATCCATCGTCTTCATCGTCAAGCTCCTCGCGCGCGCCCGACCGAGCCGGGCCGCGCGTCTGCGCACCGCGACCGCGCGCCTGCTGCGGCCGCAGCGCCGATCCGGCCCCCGCGCTTCCGCTGCACGCCGCGCACCGCGCCGCCGTGCGGCGGCGCGCGGTGTGCGGCGACGGTGCGCGGTGCGCGGCGGCGATCAGCCGACCTGCACCTCGATGCGCCGCGGCTGCGCGTGCTCGGCCTTCGGAATGCGCACCCGCAGCACGCCCTGGCTGAGCTCGGCGGCGACCTTGCCCGGGTCCAGCTCCTTGCTCAGCGTGAACGCGCGCCGGTACTGGGCCAGACGCACTTCGGCGTGGGTCGCCTCCATGCCCTGCGGCACCGCCAGCGCCATTTGCGCTTCGATGCTCAGCGTGTCGCCCTCGACGCGCAGGCTCAGGCGGTCCTTGGGCACGCCCGGCAGGTCGGCGTACAGCGTGATGCCGGTCGCGTCCTCGACCACGTCCACCGGCGGCAGCAGCGCCGGCTCCTGGCGGGCAGGGGCGGCTGCGGTCTCGGCGGGCTTGTTGGTGACTTCGTTGCTCATCTCGATCTCCTCGTGCTCACTGGACTTCGATGCGCCGCGGCTGCGCCGACTCGCCGCGCTTCACGCTCACGTGCAGCACGCCGTCGCGGTAGTCGGCGCTGACCGCGCCTGGGTCGATGTCGTCGGGCAGGTTGACGACGCGCCGGAAGCGGCCGTCGAAGCGCTCGTTCACGTGCAGCGTGGTCTTGCCGTCGCCGTTGCTGCCGCCGACCGGTGCGCGCTCGCCCGAGATCGTCAGCACGCCGCGGTCGAGGTTGACCTCGACCTTCGCCGGGTCGACGCCCGGGGCGAACGCGTAGATCTCGACTGCGCCGGGCGTGTGGCCGACGTTGATCGCCGGGTAGCCGCCGCGCGCGAAGCCGCGGATCGCCGGCGTCACGTCGAACGCCTGCTGCATCTCACGGGTCACGCGGTCCATCTCCGCAAACAGATCGCGGGGGAACAGACTCCGATACATGATTCGACTCTCCTGTGGTTGCCGCTGCGGACTACCGATTGAGGCCCGCTGAGGTCGCAGATAGGCCCGCTGCCGCGCGTTTCAAGGGCGAGGTGCGCGCGCCGGGCCCCTTGGACTTCGGGCGCACCGCCCCATCTACCATCACGGGCGTGCGCGACCACGTTCCGGCTTTGATGACGACTGGCGTCGGCGGGGTTGGCGGCGGCGTCGCGCTGCTGCTGGCCGCAGCGCTGGCCTCTGCGCCGGTGCCAGCCGCGGCCTCTGCGCCAGTGCCCGCCGCTGCGGCTGCACCCGGCCAGCCGCGCGCGGTGAGCGCGCGCGGCGCCTACGCGCCCGACGAGCAGTCGCTGATCGAGCTGTTCGAGCGCGCGCGCGAGTCGGTGGTGCACATCGCGACCCGCCAGCAGGTGCGCGACCCGTGGTCGCGCAACGTGTTCTCGGTGCCGAGCGGCACCGGCAGCGGCTTCGTGTGGGACGAGGTGCCGCACGTGGTCACCAACCTGCACGTGGTGCAGGGCGCGAGCGAGGCGGTGGTGCGGCTGGCCGACGGCCGCGAACTGCCGGCAACGCTGGTCGGCGCGAGCCCCGCGCACGACCTCGCGGTGCTGCGGCTGGCGCTCGATGCCGATCGCCCGCCGCCGCTGCCGCTGGGCAGCAGCCACGACCTGAAGGTCGGGCAGAAGGTGGTCGCGATCGGCAACCCCTTCGGCCTGGACTGGACGCTGACCACCGGGATCGTGTCGGCGCTGGACCGCTCGCTGCCCAGCGGCTCGGGGCCGACGATCGAGCACCTGATCCAGACCGACGCGGCGATCAACCCGGGCAACTCCGGCGGCCCGCTGCTCGATTCGGCCGGG
>CAZKCJ010000277.1:0-4108 GCA_964550885.1 uncultured Rubrivivax sp.
GCCAGCGCCAGCGCGGCGTCGCCCTGCGCCAGCAGCACCGCCCGCGTCGGCGGCGGCGGCAGCGCGGCCAGCGCCGCCACCGCCGCCGGCGCGGCGCCGCGATCGACCTGCGCCTGCGCGCCCAGCAGCACGAAGGCGGCTGCGGCCGGCTTCGCCCCGGCGGCGGCTGGCGAATCGGCGCGCAGCAACTGCAGGCCCTGCGCGCTGGCGGCTTCGGCGCCGGCGGGGTCGCCCAGCAGCAGCGCCGACAGGCCGCCGGCGTAGAGCACGCCCAGCCGATCGGCCAGCGGCAGCGCGGCCAGTGCGCTCGCGTCGCCCAGCCGGCCCTGCAGCTGGCGCAGGCTGGGCACCGCGGGGTCCATCAGCACCCGCGCGCGCGCGCCCATCACCTGGTGCAGCAACGGGTCGGTCTTGGTGCCCGGGCCGATCTGCAGCACCCGCGCCTGCGCCTCGCTGATCCGCTGCGCGGTCAGCGGGTGGGTGCGCAGGTAGGGGAACGCGCCCGAGTCGTTGAGCCGGTTGGCGGTCTGCATCCGCTCGAACATCGCCGACATGCCCGACGCGGCGAAGCCGGCATCGGTGAGCACGCCCAGGCCGACGCGGTCGGCCTCGCGCTCCATGTCGCGCGAGTAGTTCAGCAGCCCCTGCGTGGCCAGCGCCTGCGTGCCGGCCACCACCGCCTGCGCGGCGTCGGGGCTGCCGGCCTTGCTGGCGGCCAGCATGCCCAGGATCAGCGCGGCCACGCTGAGCATGCTGACCCGTTGGCTGTTGGCGATGCTGCGCGCGATGTGCCGGTGGGTCACGTGGGTCAGCTCGTGCGCGAGCACCGCGGCCAGCTCGTCGCTGCTGCCGGTGGCGGCGATCAGCCCCAGGTTCACGCCGACGAAGCCACCGGGCAGCGCGAACGCGTTGATGCTGCGGTCGCGCACCAGGAACACCTCCCAGGCCAGCACCGACGCGTTCTCGGGCGGGATGTCGCCGCGCTGCTGCGCCGCCCGCAGCAGCCGCGCCCAGATCGCGCGCACGTAGTCGAGCAGCACCGGGTCGTCGAGGTAGGCTGGGTCGCGCCGCACCTCGCGCATGATCTGCTCGCCGAAGCCGCGCTCGGTGCCGACGCTGAACACGTCGGCGTCGGCGTCGCCCAGCGACGGCAGCTGCACCTGCGTCCAGCCCGGCGCCGGCCCGAGCGCGAGCACCGCGGCCAGCACCAGCGCCGGCCAGCGGCGCGTGCGGCCGACGCGGCGCAGGTCAGGCACGCGCGGCCGGTGCTGCGGTGGTCGCGGGCCGCCTTCGCGGCGCGCTTGGCTGTCCGGGCGGGGGCGGCAGCGCTCGCGCCGCCAGCACAGCCGGCGCAGGAGGAGGGGGCAGCGGATCATCGGCGGCGCGGTGCCGCCGGGCGGCGGCTCGCTATGATGGCAGCGGATTGTTTGGTGCGTGTTAAGCCTGCCCCGATGGACTCCCCGCTGACCCACTTCGACGCGCAAGGTCAGGCGCACATGGTCGACGTCGCGGCCAAGGCCGAGACCCACCGCGTCGCCCGCGCCACCGGCGTGATCCGGATGCAGCCGGCGACGCTGCAGCTGGTGGCCGAGGGGCGCGCGGCCAAGGGCGACGTGCTCGGTATCGCGCGCATCGCCGCGATCCAGGGCGCCAAGCGCACCGCCGAGCTCATTCCGCTGTGCCACCCGCTGCCGATCACCCGGGTCGCGGTCGAGCTGACGGTCGAACCAGAGGCGGCGGGCGTGCGCTGCACCGCGCAGGTCGAGACCTTCGGCCGCACCGGCGTCGAGATGGAGGCGCTGACGGCGGTGCAGGTGGGCCTGCTGACGGTGTACGACATGTGCAAGGCCACCGACCGCGGCATGGTGATGGACGGCATCCGGCTGCTGCGCAAGAGCGGCGGCCGCTCGGGCGACTGGGTGGCGGCGGAAGGCTGAGGCGCAGCGGGCCGAGCACCGCACGGCACACAACGGACACACGACACCGCACGCGGCGCGCGGCGCGCGGCACGCAGCACGCAGCACGCAGCACGCAACCGTTTGCGCCTTTGAAGCTTGCGAGTCGCAAGTCCGCAGGTCCGCAGGTCCGCAGGTCCGCAGAGGCTCAGAGCGCTGCTTCGCCGCTACCCGACTGCGCGGCCACGCGCCAGCGAACCCGGCGCCTCATGTCGCCGCTCCTTACCGGCGAACCGGCCTCAGCGCACGAAGTCCCGCCACGGCAGCACCCGCGTCGGCGGCGTGCACTGCCAGGGCAGCGGCTGCGGCGGCGGCTCCTCGGCGCAGGGCGCGAACAGCTGCCGGGCAGCGTCGTTGTGGAACTCGCGCAGCCGCGCCGCCAGGTGGCGCGCCTCGGCCAGCCGGCCGGCGCCGGCCAGCGCCTGCGCCCAGGCGCTCATCAAGCGCCCGTCGAGCAGGTAGTGCGGCGCCTCGGTGAAGGCCGGCGGCAGCGCCGGGCTGCCGAGCGTGGTCACGTCGGCGTAGTCGGCGTGGTGCGCGAAGAACCAGCTGTGCCGCCCGGCGGCGATCCGCTGCGCCAGCGGCGCGTCGTCGCCGGCGGGCGTGAAGATCGCGGTCACGCGGGTGTAGTCGGCGACCGCCGCCGCGCTGCCCAGCGCCACCACGGCGGCGCCGGCGATCAGCGCCGCGCGCGCGCCGCCCGCGGCACCGGCCGCAGCGCTGGCCGCACCGCCTGCGCCGGTGGCCTTCGGTGCAGGCGCCGGCGCATCGGCTGAGGCCGGTGCACCGGCTGCAGCCATCAGCCCAGCGCGCGCGGATGTGGCGCCGGGTGCAGGCATCGGCCCCGGCACAAAGCCCGACACCAGCTCCGCGCGATCGACTGCAGCGCGCGGCGCGGCGACCCTGCCCGCGGCCCCCGACGCGACCGCGCCCCGCCGGGCGAGCGCGAAGCCGAACAGCCACGCGGTCGGCAGCAGGAAGTACGCGTACCACAGCGGGTACTCGAGCAGGCTGTGCAGCCCGATCAGCAGCAGCATCATGCCGGCACTGCGCTGCATCACCGCGTCGGCGTCGCCGGCGCGCGGCGGCAGCCGCAGCGCGCGCCACAGCGCCAGCCCGAGCAGCGCCAGCACCGCCGCCGCCAGCGGCACGCCGAGCTCGGCCGCCAGGTGCAGCGGCAGGTTGTGCGCGTGGTCGAAGTACGCGGTCGGCCGGCCGGGAAAGGGCGTCAGCGTCCACGCCAGGTTGAACTCGCCGAAGCCCACGCCCAGCCACGGCTGCCGGCGGATCAGCTCGAGCGTGTTCGCCCAGATGCCGAAGCGCGAGCTGGACAGGTCGGCCTCGGCCAGCCGCGCCTCGCCGCCGAACGCGTGCTGCCCCCATTCGGCCCACCCGGCTAGCGCCAGCCACGCCGCCAGGTACAGCAGCGGCGTGGCCAACAGCAGCGCGCGGGCGCTGCGCGACAGCCGCCGGTCCAGCAGCCCCCACAGCGCCAGCAGACCGACGCCGACCACGCCGGTGCGCGACGCGGTCAGCACCACCGCGTAGACCAGCAGCGCCAGCAGCGCCGCCGCCTGCGCACGCGTGATCCGCCGCAGCTCGAGCAGCGGCAGCACCGCGATCGCCGCCCACAGCAGCAGGCTGCTCAGGTGGTTGGGCTGGCGCAGGTTGCCGACCGCGCGGCCGGCCAGCCCCGAGCGCGCGATCCAGTCGCCGTCGGGCCAAGCGGGGGCGAACACCTGCACCGTGCCGATCGCCGCGCCGGCCAGCCCGGCGACCACCCAGCCGATGCAAAAGGCAGTGAACAGCGGCTGCGCTGCCCACCCGGCGCCGGCCGCCGCCCCGGCGGCCAGCAGCAGCCCCGCCGCCAGCAGCAGCCCCAGCGCCGAGCGCGCGAGCCCGCCGGGCAGCGTGCCCGGCCCCCACGACCAGAGCACGGCCACAACCAGCAGCATCAGCGCCAGCGCCGGCAGCCCCGCCGCGCGGCGCAGCTCGGCCCAGCGCGGCGGCGGCGCCGACACCGCCACCGCCGCGACGAAGCCCGCCCACAGCAGCAGCGCCAGCGCCTGGTTCAGGAAGGTCGCCGACGGCGGCGGGTTGTAGGCCAACAGCGACGGCAGCGCGGCCGCGGCGATCGCCGCGGCCAGCGCGAC
>CAZKCJ010000278.1:0-4085 GCA_964550885.1 uncultured Rubrivivax sp.
TTGCCTCCAGGAACGGATGCCTGCGCCGGGCGGCGTGGCGCAGCGCCGGCGGCGCAGCGCGCGCGGGGGAGGGCATCCTACGACACCCGCCGGCGCGGGCGCGGGGCCGGTCGCGGTCGCGCCGCGCGGCGCCACGCGACGGGCACGGCGGGCACAGCGGGCCGCGGCCGCCGGCGCAGCGCCCGCCAGCCCGCTGGCCTACAGTGCGGCTGATCGCCCTGCTGCCCGCCGCACCGCCCCGACCGTGACCACCGCCGCCGTCCTGCTGCGCCCGACGATGCTGTCCGACCTCGACTTCGTGACCGCGGTCGAGGGCGACAGCCGCAACCTGCCGTTCATCACCCCGTGGGAGCGCACCCAGCACGAGGGCGCGGTGCGCTTCCCCGACTTCCGCCACTTCATCGTCGAGGCGGGGGAAGGCTACCCGGCGGTGGGCTTCGTGATCCTGCAGGGCTGCCGCAACCCGCACGGCAGCGTCGAGCTCAAGCGCATCGTGCTGCAGGCCAAGGGCCAGGGGCTCGGGCGCGCCTGCGTGCGGCTGCTCAAGCGGATGGCCTTCCGCGACCTGCACGCGCACCGCTTCTGGCTGGACGTGAAGCAGATGAACACCCGCGCGCTGGCGCTGTACGCGAGCGAGGGCTTCGTCGAGGAGGGCCGGCTGCGCGAGAGCGTGCGCGTGACCAGCGACGACGCCGACGGCTACGACTCGCTGGTGGTGATGAGCCTGCTCGACCGCGAGTACCAGGCGCGGGTCGCGCTCGGCCTGGAGCAGATGGCCTTCGGCAGTGACGGCCCGGGCAGCGTCGCGCCGGCGGCGCCCGGCTGAACGACCGTGATGCCGGGCGCGCCGACCGGTGCGGCCGCCGCCGCTGCGCGTGGTTCTGGCAGCCGCGTACCGGCGGTCGGCGGCGTGGTGGCCGGCGGGGCGGAGCCGGGCGGCGACAATCACGCCCCCGCAGGCGCCGGCGGGCGCGCAGTGCGGCAGCTGCTGCCAGCAGTCGGGTCGCCATGCCGTCGCCGGGCGGTGGTGGCCGTCCAGCACGGGTAGCGGCCGGCAGCGCAGCGCCGCGCGTCGCTCGCTGCCACCGGCTGCTGGCTGCCGCTGGCCGCCGCTGGCCGCTGGCCGCTGGCCGCTGGCCGCTGGCCCGTCGAAGCCTCGTACCACCTGCACCGATTTCCCCGATCCCGATGACCCAGGGCACTCTCGAACTCGACTTCGACTCGTCGCGCGACGCGGACGAACGCATCGCGCTCGGCGCCTACGCCGAGCGCGCCTACCTCGAATACGCGCTCAGCGTGGTCAAGGGCCGCGCGCTGCCCGACGTGTGCGACGGGCAAAAGCCGGTGCAGCGCCGCATCCTGTACGCGATGCAGCGCATGGGCCTGGGCCACGGCGGCGGCGCGGTGCCCAAGCCGGTGAAGAGCGCGCGCGTGGTCGGCGACGTGCTCGGCCGCTTCCACCCGCACGGCGACACCGCGGCCTACGACGCGATGGTGCGCATGGCGCAGGATTTCAGCCTGCGCTATCCGCTGGTCGACGGCCAGGGCAACTTCGGCAGCCGCGACGGCGATGGCGCCGCGGCGATGCGCTACACCGAGGCGCGGCTGAGCCCCATCGCGCGGCTGCTGCTCGACGAGATCGACGAAGGCACGGTCGACTTCGTGCCCAACTACGACGGCTCCACCGAAGAGCCGGCGCTGCTGCCGGCGCGGATGCCGTTCGTGCTGCTCAACGGCGCCAGCGGCATCGCGGTGGGCATGGCCACCGAGATCCCGAGCCACAACCTGGCCGAGGTGGCCGCCGCCGCGGTGGCGCTGATCCGCAACGAGCGCCTGGCCGACGACGAGCTGTACGCGCTGCTGCCGGCGCCCGACTTCCCCGGCGGCGGCCAGATCATCTCGAGCGCCGCCGACATCCGCGACGCCTACGCCAGCGGCCGCGGCTCGCTGAAGGTGCGCGCGCGCTGGACGATCGAGGACCTGGCGCGCGGCCAGTGGCAGCTGGTGGTGCACGAGCTGCCGCCGTTCACCAGCGCGCAGAAGGTGCTCGAAGAGATCGAGGAGCTGAGCAACCCCAAGGTGCGCGCCGGCAAGAAGGCGTTGACGCAGGAGCAGCAGCAGCTGAAGGCCTCGCTGCTGGCGGTGCTGGACGCGGTGCGCGACGAATCCGGCAAGGAGGCGGCGGTGCGGCTGGTGTTCGAGCCGCGCAGCCGCACGGTCGAGCAGGCCGAGCTGATCCGCACGCTGCTCGCGCACACCAGCCTGGAATGCAGCGTGCCGCTGAACCTGACGATGGTCGGGCGCGACGGCAAGCCCACGCAGAAGAGCCTGCGCCGCATGCTGCAGGAGTGGATCGACTTTCGCCAGCACACGCTGCGCCGGCGCACCGAGCACCGGCTGCAGCGCGTGCGCGACCGCATCCACGTGCTGGAAGGCCGGCAGCTGGTGCTGCTGAACATCGACGAGGTGATCCGCATCATCCGCGCCGCCGACGAGCCGAAGGCGGCGCTGATCGAGCGCTTCGGCTTGAGCGAGCGCCAGGCCGACGACATCCTCGAGATCCGCCTGCGCCAGCTCGCGCGGCTGGAGGCGATCCGGATCGAGCAGGAGCTGAAGAGCCTGCGCGACGAGCAGGGCAGGCTGGAGGAGATCCTCGGCAGCGCCGCGGCGCTCAAGCGCACGCTGGTGCGCGAGATCGAGGCCGACGCCAAGACGCACGGCGACGCGCGGCGCACGCTGATCCAGGAGGACAAGCGCGCGGTCGCCGAGATCAGGATCGTCGACGAGCCGGTGACGGTGGTGGTCAGCGTCAAGGGCTGGGTGCGCGCGCTCAAGGGCCACGAGGTCGACCCGGCCACCTTGAGCTTCAAGGCCGGCGACGCGCTGTACGGCAGCTTCGCCTGCCGCAGCGTCGACGCGCTGCTGGCCTTCGGTTCGCCCGCCGGCGGCAGTGCACGCGTGTACAGCGTGGCGGTCGCCTCGCTGCCCGGCGGGCGCGGTGACGGCGCCCCGATCACCTCGCTGATCGAGCTCGAGCCCGGCACCCAGGCGCAGCAGTTCGCCGCCGGCGCACCGGAGCAGATGCTGCTGCTGGCCGGCAGCGGCGGCTTCGGGTTGCTCGCGCGCATCGGCGACCTGATCGCGCGCAACCGCAGCGGCAAGGCCTTCCTGAGCATCGACGACGGCGACGCGGTGCTGCGTCCGGCGGCGCTGGCCGACGGCGACACGCAAGTTGCCTGCGCAGCGGCCGACGGCCGGCTGCTGCTGTTCGCGCTGGCCGAGCTGAAGCACCAGCCCAACGGCGGGCGCGGCCTGACGCTGATGGACGTCGACGCGAAGCAGCCGCTGGCGGCGGTGGCGACGCTGGCCGGTGCGCTGCGCGTGGTCGGTCGCGGCCGCGGCGCGAAGCCGCGCGACGAGGTGCTCAAGGGCGCGGCGCTGGCCGTGCACGCGGGCAAGCGCGCGCGCAAGGGGCACAAGGTCGCCGGCTTCCAGGCGGTGAGCGCGCTGGCGCGCGGCTGACCCGGCGGGCGACGAAGTCACGCCGCGCGGGTCGCGCGCAATCCCGCCCGGCCCCCCGGGTATGCCGCCCCGCGTAGACTGCGCGCGCCCGTCCCCCGACCGCATCGCCGCCGCCGTCCGGCGCGATGCAGGAGTTGCGAGTTGCAGCCGACCGACACCTCGGATCCCGCGTACTACCACCGCGTCGTCGACTGCCAGTGGGCGTGTCCGGCGCACACCCCGGTGCCGGAGTACATCCGGCTGATCGCGCAGGGCCGCTACAGCGACGCCTACATGGTCAACTGGGTCGCGAACGTGTTCCCCGGCATCCTCGGGCGCACCTGCGACCGGCCCTGCGAGCCGGCCTGCCGGCGCGGCCGGGTCGAGGAGAAGAACCTCGCCAAGCCCGAGCCGGTGGCGATCTGCCGCCTCAAGCGCGTGGCCGCCGACCACAAGGACGACATCCGCGCGCGGCTGCCGCAGTCGGCGCCGGCCAACGGCAAGCGCGTCGCCTGCGTCGGCGCCGGGCCGGCGTCGCTGACGGTGGCGCGCGACCTGGCGCCGCTGGGCTACTAGCCCAGCGG
>CAZKCJ010000279.1:0-4079 GCA_964550885.1 uncultured Rubrivivax sp.
ACCGGTCCGCAGATGGAGGCCAAGCTCGACCACGCGCGCGCGTTCGCGAAGGAGCACCCGGCCGCGGTCGCGCAGATCGTCAAGGGCTGGGTTAGCGGCGAGGGCGCCTGAGCGGTGGCGGCGATGGACGATCACGGCATCGAAGACGCGGCGATCCTGCTGATGTCGCTCGGCGAGGAGCACGCGAGCGAGGTCTTCAAGCACCTGGCACCCAAGGAAGTGCAGCGCATGGGCGAGACGATCGCGCGGCTGAAGACGGTCAGCCGCGAGCGCGTCGACCGCGTGCTCGACCTGTTCCAAAAGGACGCCGGCGACCGCAGCATGCTGGTCGCCGACAACGACGAGTACGTGCGCGCGGTGCTCAAGCGCGCGCTCGGCGACGACAAGGCGACGCTGCTGCTGGACCGCATCCTGCAGGGCAACGACATCAGCGGCATCGAGAGCCTGAAGTGGATGGAGCCGGCCGCGGTGGCCGAGCTGATGCGCCACGAGCACCCGCAGATCGTCGCCGCGATCCTGGTGCACCTGGAGAGCGACCACGCGGCGGCGGTGCTCAAGCAGTTCGGCGAGCGCCAGCGCAACGAGGTGCTGGTGCGGGTGGCCACGCTCGACGGCATCCAGCCATCGGCGATGCGCGACCTGAACGAGGTGCTCAGCAACGTGCTCGCCGGCAGCGACCGGGTGAAGAAGACCACGCTGGGCGGCATCAAGCCCGCGGCCGAGATCATCAACATGCTCGGCGCGACGCTGGAGACGGCGGTGCTCGACTACATCCGCGGCACCGACCACGACCTCGCGCAGAAGATCCTGGACAACATGTTCACCTTCGACGACGTCGAGAACCTCGACGACCGCGCGATCCAGTCGCTGCTCAAGGAGATCCAGACCGAGTCGCTGGTGATCGCGCTCAAGGGCGCGTCGCCGGAGCTGCGCGACAAGATCTTCAAGAACATGTCCACCCGCGCCGCCGAGGCGCTGCGCGAGGATCTGGAGTCGCGCGGGCCGGTGCGCGTGGCCGACGTCGAGGCCGAGCAGAAGGAGCTGCTGAAGGTCATCCGCCGGCTCGCCGACGAGGGCGTGATCATGCTCGGAGGCGGCAGTGACGACGAGTTCCTCTAAGCCGCGCGCCGCCGCGGCCGCGCCCAAGGCGCAGTCGCCGTACGCGCGCTTCATCCCGCGCGAGGAGCTGGGCAGCTTCGAGAGCTGGAGCCCGGGCAGCCTGGACGCGCCGGCCGAGCCGGCGCCGGCCGCCGCCGACGCCGCCGCGACCCAGGCGCAGCTGGCGGCCGCGCGCCAAGCCGGCTACCACGACGGCTACCGCGATGGGCTGGTCGCGCTCGACAGCTTCAAGCACGCGTTCGCGCGCCAGACCGCCGCGCAGGTCGGCCAGCTGGTCGCCGCCTTCGATGCCGAGCTCGCCGCGCTCGAGCCGCAGATGGCGCAGGCGCTGACCGAAGCGGCGCTGCAGCTGGCGCGCGGCGTGGTGCGCAGCGAGCTGCACGCGCGCCCCGAGTTGGTCGCCGAGGTCGCGCAGCAGGCGCTGGCCGCGGTGCTGCTGAGCGCGCGCCACATCCGCGTGCTGGTGCACCCCGACGACCTGCCGCTGGTCGAGGCCGGCGCCGCCGAGCTGCTGGCTGCGCGCGGTGCGCGGCTGCTGCCGGCGGCGGAGGTCGCGCGCGGCGGCTGCCGGGTCGAGTCCGACCTGGGCCGCATCGACGCCAGCATCGAGGCGCGCTGGCGGCAGGCGGCGGCGATGTTCGGCAGCGAGCTGGGCTGGGCCGATGCGGCAGCATCCGCCGACCCCGTCGCCCCCGTTGCAGCCGCGCCCCGCGCCGAAGGCGGCGCATGAGACACCCCGCGCCGCGCCCCAAGCGCGAAGCCCGCAGCGCGCAGGGTAGTCCGGTGATCAGGCCGTGCCGCTCCCCAGCGCTGCCGCCGCAGCGCGCCGCGCGCCGGCCAGTCCAGTGAGCCCGATCGCAACCGACGAACGCAGGCCGCGCTGGCAGCGCTTCCTCGCCGACCTGCGCGCGTACGCGGCGCTGCCGCAGCCGCTGCAGGCCTGCGGCACGCTGGTGCGCGTGACCGGCCTGGTGATGGAGGCAGCCGGCGTGCGCGTGCCGGTGGGATCGATGTGCGAGGTGCACGCGCCCGGCCAGCTGCCGGTGGCGGCCGAGGTCGTCGGCTTCGACGGCGACCGCGCGTTCCTGATGGCCACCGGCGAGCTGCACGGGTTGACCAGCGGCGCGGTGGTGGTGCCGCTGCCGGCGCCGCACCTGCCGCCGCGGCTGGGCGCGGACCACCACCCGTGGCGGCGCAGCGAGGACCGCGGGCTGCACTTGGCCATGGGCCCGGGCCTGCTCGGCCGCGTGGTCGACGCGCACGGCCAGCCGCTGGACCGCCTCGGGCCGCTGACGCAGGTGCGCAACGCGCCGATGGTGCGGCGCGCGATCAACGCGATGGACCGCGAACCGGTGCGCACGCCGCTGGACACCGGCGTGCGCGCGATCAACGCGCTGCTCACCGTCGGCCGCGGCCAGCGCCTGGGCCTGTTCGCCGGCACCGGCGTGGGCAAGAGCGTGCTGCTCGGGATGATGGCGCGCTACACCGCCGCCGACGTGATCGTGGTCGGCCTGATCGGCGAGCGCGGCCGCGAGGTCAAGGAGTTCATCGAGGACATCCTCGAGGAGCAGGGCCGCGCGCGCTCGGTGGTGGTGGCCGCGCCGGCCGACGCCGCGCCGCTGCTGCGACTGCAGGGCGCGAGCTACGCAACCGCGATCGCCGAGCACTTCCGCGACGCCGGCGCGCAGGTGCTGCTGCTGATGGACAGCCTGACCCGCTACGCGATGGCGCAGCGCGAGATCGCGCTGGCGATCGGCGAGCCGCCGGCAACCAAGGGCTACCCGCCGAGCGTGTTCGCGAAGCTGTCGCAGCTGGTCGAGCGCAGCGGCAACGGGCTGAACGGCGCCGGCTCGATCACCGCGTTCTACACCGTGCTGACCGAGGGCGACGACCCGCAGGACCCGATCGCCGACGCCGCGCGCGGGATCCTCGACGGCCACGTGGTGCTCACCCGCGAGCTGGCCGAGGCCGGGCACTTCCCGGCGATCGACGTCGAGCGCTCGATCTCGCGGGTGATGGGCAGCGTCGCCGCGCCCGCGCAGCTCGCGGCCGCGCGCCGGGTGCGCGGGCTGCTCGCGCGCTACCACAAGGCGCGCGACCTGATCCAGCTGGGCGCGTACCAGCCGGGCCACGACCCCGAGCTGGACCTGGCGGTGCAGCTGCACCCGGCGCTGGTCGCGCTGCTGCAGCAGGACATGCACGAGCGCGCCGAGCTCGCCGCCAGCGTCGAGCAGCTGCTCGCGGTCGTGCCCTGAACGCCCGCCGATGGCCGCGCTGCCCACCCTGCTCGTCCACGAGGAGCGCCGCCGCGACCAGGAGGCCGCGCGCGTGCGCCACGCCGAAGCCGGCGCGCGCCACGCGCGCGCGCAGGCCGAGCAGCTCGGCAGCTACCGCAGCGAGTACAGCGCGCGCTGGCGCGAGCAGCTGCGCGAGCGCGCGGCGATCGAGATCGTGCAGTGCTACCGCAGCTTCCTGCAGCGGCTCGACCAGGCGATCGCGCAGCAGGCACGCCAGGTGCAGCAGGCCGAGCAGCGGCTCGCGCAGGCGCGCGCCGTGCTGCTCGCGCAGGAGCAGCGCTGCGCGGCGGTACGCCGGCTGCTCGAGCGGCGCACGGCCGCCGCGCAGCTGGCGACGCAGCGCAGCGAGCAAAAGCACGCCGACGAGCTCGCGCTGCGCATGCACCGCCAGCGCCGCAGCGGCGCGACCAACCCCGGCTGAGGGCCGCACCGACCGCGCCCGCGCCGCCGCTGCCGGACCAGCCGCCCGAGCCCGACCCGACGCGCCGACCGCGCCCGCGCAGCACCAGCCCCGACCCCGCTTCGACCCCCTGCCAGCCGACCATGCCCAGCCCCGTCGCCCTCCCCGTCGCCCCGACCACGGCCGCCACCCCGAGCTCGCCGCCGGCCGCCGGCAGCGGCGCCGAACGCGGCTTCGCCGCAGCGCTCGATCGGGTCAGTGCA
>CAZKCJ010000280.1:0-4060 GCA_964550885.1 uncultured Rubrivivax sp.
GCCGCCACGTCAACTACGGCGTGCGCGAGTTCGGCATGGCCGCGGTGATGAACGGGATCGCGCTGCACGGCGGCTTCATCCCCTACGGCGGCACCTTCCTGACCTTCAGCGACTACAGCCGCAACGCGATCCGGATGGCCGCGCTGATGAAGCGGCGGGTGGTGCACGTGCTCACCCACGACTCGATCGGCATGGGCGAAGACGGGCCGACGCACCAGGCGGTCGAGCACGCGGCGTCGCTGCGGCTGATCCCCGGGCTCGAGGTCTGGCGGCCGGCCGACACCGCCGAGACGGTGGTCGCCTGGGCGAGCGCGCTGCGCAGCGCCGACCGGCCGAGCGCGCTGCTGCTGAGCCGCCAGAACCTGCCGCCGGTGTCGCAGGCGCAGCCCGAGCAGATCGCGCGCGGTGGCTACGTGCTGGCAGAGGCGCAGGGCAAAGCGCAGCTGGTGATCATCGCCACCGGCAGCGAGGTGCAGCTGGCGCTGCAGGCGCGCGCGCAGCTCGCCGCCGACGGCATCGGCGTGCGCGTGGTCAGCATGCCCAGCACCACGGTGTTCGACCGGCAGGAGCGCGGCTACCAGCTCGCCGTGCTGCCGGCGCGGCTGCCGCGGATCGCGGTCGAGGCGGGCGTGACCGCCGGCTGGTGGAAGTATGGCTGCGCGGCGGTGCTCGGCGTCGACCGCTTCGGCGAGAGCGCGCCGGGGCCGGCGCTGTTCACGGCCTTCGGCCTGACCGCGGACGCGCTGGTGGCGGTCGCGCGGCAGGTGCTGCAGCGCTGAGCTGCCCGCGCCGCGGGCGGCGCGGTAGCTGCATCGGACGATCTTCAACCTCAACAGGAGCTGCCAAGTGGCGATCAAAGTCGGCATCAACGGATTCGGGCGCATCGGGCGGATGGTCTTCCGCGCCGCGGTCCAGCACTTCGACGACATCGAGGTGGTTGGCATCAACGATCTGCTCGAGCCCGACTACCTCGCCTACATGCTGCAGTACGACAGCGTGCAGGGGCGCTTTGGCGGCACGGTCGCGGTCGACGGCAGCACGCTGGTGGTCAACGGCCGCCGGATCCGCCTGACCGCGCTGAAGGACCCGGCCGAGCTGAAGTGGGGCGAGCTCGGCGTGGACGTGGTGGTCGAGTCCACCGGCCTGTTCCTCGACGACGCCGGTGCGCGCAAGCACCTGGCGGCTGGCGCGAAGAAGGTGATCATGTCGGCGCCGAGCAAGGACGACACGCCGATGTTCGTCTACGGCGTCAACCACGCGAAGTACGCGGGCGAGGCGATCATCTCCAACGCCAGCTGCACCACCAACTGCCTGGCGCCGGTGGCCAAGGTGCTGCACGACAACTGGGGCATCAAGCGCGGGCTGATGACCACCGTGCACGCGGCGACCGCGACCCAGCGCACCGTCGACGGCCCCAGCCACAAGGACTGGCGCGGCGGCCGCGGGATCCTCGAGAACATCATCCCCAGCTCCACCGGCGCGGCCAAGGCGGTGGGCCGGGTGATCCCGGAGCTGAACAAGAAGCTGACCGGCATGTCGTTTCGCGTGCCGACTTCCGACGTGTCGGTGGTCGACCTGACGGTCGAGCTGGTCAAGGAGGCGAGCTACGACGAGATCTGCGCGGCGATGAAGGCGGCGTCGCAGGGCAGCATGAAGGGCGTGCTCGGCTACACCGAGGACAAGGTGGTCGCGACCGACTTCCGCGGCGAAAGCTGCACCAGCGTGTTCGACGCCGACGCCGGCATCGCGCTGGACAAGACCTTCATCAAGGTCGTCGCCTGGTACGACAACGAGTGGGCCTACTCCTGCAAGGTGCTGGAGATGGTCCGGGTGATCGCCGGCCGCTGACTCCCGCGTCGAGGCCCGCCGCGCGCGCTCGCGGCACTGCTGCACGCTCGCAGCCGGGATCGGGGCGTGCACGATCGCGGAGCGCCGCCAATAATGCGCGTCGCGATCATGACTGCGCTGCGTCGGCTCCTCCACCCCGTGCTGGCGTTCGCCGCCGCGCTGCTCGCCGCGCTCGCCACCGCGCCGGCCGCGGCCGCGCCCGCCGAGCGCAGCACCGCCGCCGAGCAGGCGGTGTACGGCCTGATCGTCCGCCTGAAGTCAGCGCCAGCTCACGCGGAGATGGACGAACAGCACGCGGCGTCAAGCGGCGCTGCCGCCGCGCTGCGCGCCGCCGAGGACGCGCGCTGGCAACGGGTGCTCGGCGCCGTAGGCCTCGCCGACGGCGCGCGCGTGCCCTTGCTGCGGCCGGTGGGCCGCGACCAGCAGCTGCTGCGCTTCACGCCGCCGCTGACGCCCGCTGAAGCCGACGCGCTGCGCGCGCGGCTGCTGGCGCAGCCTGAAGTCGACTGGGTCGAGCTCGCGCGGCGCGAGCAGCCGCAGCAGGTGCCGCCGTCGGATCCCTGGTTCGGCCAGCAGTGGTGGCTGCATCCGGTCAGCGGGACCAACGACAACGCGCTCGACGCCCGCAAGCGCGGCATCGCCGGCTTCCAGTCCGCGTGGGCGCGCTTCGGCGCGCCGCTGGCGCCGTCGGTGGTTGCGGTGCTGGACACCGGCATCACCGCGCATCCGGACCTGCCGGCCGCGCAGCTGCTGCCGGGCCACGACTTCGTGTCGTCGGTGACCTTCGCCAACGACGGTGACGGCCGCGACGGCGACCCGACCGACCCCGGCGACGGCGTCAGCGACAGCGATCTGCAGAACCCCGTGTTCCAGGGCTGCAAGGTCGGCAAGAGTTCGTGGCACGGCACGATCGTCGCCGGCATGCTCGCTGCGCAGGCCAACAACGGCATCGGCGGCGCCGGCATCCACTGGGCCGCGCGGATCCTGCCGGTGCGGGTGGCCGGCAAGTGCGGTGCCGGGATGGAGGACATCGTCGACGGCATGCGCTGGGCCGGCGGCCTCGCGGTCGCCGGCGTGCCGGCAAACGCCCATCCGGCGCGGGTGATCAGCATCAGCTTCGGCGGCAGCGCCGCCTGCGGCCAGACCTACCAGACCGCGATCGACGAGCTGCGCGCGACCGGGGTGGTGGTGATCGCCGCCGCCGGCAACGACTGGGGGCCGCCGACGCGGCCGGCCAACTGCGTCGGCGTGGTCGGCGTGGTCGGTCTGAACCGCGACGGCTTCAAGGCGACCTACTCGAACTTCGGCGGCGAGATCGCCAACACCGGCATCGCCACCGTCGCCGGCGACGACGACGAAGGCGCGTGGGGCAGCCTGCTCGCCGACTCGGGCGTGTTCACGCTGACCAACCTCGGGCAGGCCGCGCCTGCCAGCCCCGGCTACGCGTGGCTGTGGGGCACCAGCTTCGCGGTGCCGCAGGTTGCGGGCACCGCGGCGATGATGCTTGCGCTGAACCCGCAGCTGACATACGACCAGATCGTGCTGGGGCTGCGCCGCAGCGCGCGGCCGCACGTGGTCTCGCCGAAGATCGCCGCGTGCTCGGCCGACAACCCGGGCCGCTGCATCTGCACCGCCGCCACCTGCGGCGCCGGCATCCTGGACGCAGAGCAGGCGCTGCTGTACGCGCAGATGCCCGACAGCTATGTGCCGCCGGTGCGCCAGCCCGAGGTGATCGACAACGCCGACCTCGACGCCGCGCTCGCCCTCGCCCCGCGCGACTGGGAACCGCGGCCAGTGGCCACGGGCGGCGGTGGCGGCGCCTTCGACGGCGCGGGCGGTGCCGCGGCGCTGCTCGGGCTGATCGCCGCGTCGCTCGCGCTGCGCCGGCGAAGCTGAGCCGCAGACGTCGATCTGGCGACGCTGAGCCGGTGAAGCCGAGTCGGCGACGCTGAGCCCGAGAGGGGCTGAGCCGCCGAGCCGCTGAGCAGACTGCCGGCGCGGCGGCAGCGCCGGACGACGCGGGCCCGGCTGAACGCTGCCGGCGCGTTCGACCAGCCCGGCCACACAGGGTCGCTCATCGTCGGTGAGCCTAGCGCGCGCCGGCCGGCCGCGAAGCCGCAGCGCTGGCCCGATCGGCGCCACCGGTGCCGGCCGCCGCTGCGGCTGAAGCTGCGGTGCCGACCGCGCGTGCGGCATCGGCGGAGCGAGCCGC
>CAZKCJ010000281.1:0-4050 GCA_964550885.1 uncultured Rubrivivax sp.
CGCCGCAGGCGCGCGCGCCGGCGAGCGCCCCGATGGCCGGTGCCACGGCGCCGCGCCGACGCCGCGCAGCCGTCCTTGGCCGCGGCGCGATCCGGCCGGCGCGGCCGGTGCGCTGCCCGACAATCGCCGCCGCCTTCCGCGCGCCTGCCACCGCGTGACGGCGCTTGCGCTGCCCACGCACACTGCCCGCACTGCCCCCGGCCGGCCGACCCATGGAGTTCTTCGTCATCTCGCTGCTCAACGGCCTGAGTTACGGGCTGCTGCTGTTCCTGCTCAGCTCGGGGCTGACGCTGATCTTCAGCATGATGGGGGTGCTGAACTTCGCGCACGCGAGCTTCTACATGCTCGGCGCCTACGTCGCCTACAGCATCGCGCGCTGGATCGGCTTCTGGCCGGGGCTGGTGATCGCGCCGCTGGTGGTTGGCGTGCTCGGCGCGCTGTTCGAGCGCATCTGCCTGCGCCGCGTGCATCGCTACGGCAACGTGCCGGAGCTGCTGATCACCTTCGGGCTGGCCTACCTGGTGCTCGAGCTGGTGCAGCTGGTCTGGGGCCGGATCGCGGTCGAGTTCAAGCCGCCGGCGATGCTGCTCGGGCCGGCGTTCACGCTGCTGCACTCGCCGGCCGACGGCCTGAGCCTGGTGCTGGGCGCGGCGCCGGCCGGGCTGTGCGACGCTGCGGCCGGCGCGGCGCGGGTGCTGTGCTCGCCGTTCCCGGCGACGCGCGCGTTCATGATGTTCGTCGCGGTGCTGATGCTGGCGGTGCTGTGGCTGCTGCTGACGCGCACCCGCATCGGGCTGGTGATCCAGAGCGCGCTGACCCACCCGCAGATGGTCGAGGCGCTGGGCCACGACGTGCCGCGGGTGCTGATGCTGGTCTTCGGCGTCGGCTGCGCGCTCGCCGGCCTGGCCGGGGTGATCGGCGGCAGCACCTTCGTGACCGAGCCGGCGATGGCCGCGGCGCTGGGGCCGGTGGTCTTCGTCGTGGTCGTCGTCGGCGGCATGGGCTCGCTCGCCGGCGCGTTCCTCGCGTCGCTGCTGATCGGCGTGATCCAGACCTTCGCGGTCGCGGTCGACGCGTCGCTGCTCGGGCTGGTCGAAGCACTCGGGCTGGCGCCGGGGCCGCAGCTGGCCGGCAACTCGCTGCTGCAGCTGAAGCTGTCGCAGGTCGCGCCGATCCTGCCGTACCTGTTCCTGGTGCTGATGCTGATCTTCAGGCCCAAGGGGCTGCTGGGCACGCGGGAGGGTTGAGCTTGAACCGCGCCGTCGCCGCCGACCTCGGCCGCTGGGCCGCGCGCCACCGGCGCGCGCTGACCTGGGGCGCATACGCGCTGGCGCTGGCGCTCGCGCCGCTGCTGTGGACCAGCCCGTGGTCGCGCAGCATGCTGACCCAGGTCGGCATCGGCATCGTCGCCTGCCTGTCGTACAACATCCTGCTCGGCCAGGGCGGGATGCTCAGCTTCGGCCACGCGATCTACAGCGGCCTGGCCGCGTTCAGCGCGGTGCACGCGATGAACGCGATCGGCGCCGGCGCGTTGCCGCTGCCGATCAGCCTGGTGCCGCTGCTCGGCGGCGTCGCCGGCCTGCTGTTCGCACTGCCGCTGGGCTTCGTCACCACCAAGAAGGCGGGCACGCCGTTCGCGATGATCACCCTGGGCCTCGGGGAACTCGTGTTCGCGCTGGCGCTGATGATCCCCGAGTTCTTCGGCGGCGAGGCCGGCGTGTCGGCCAACCGCGTGGTCGGCGCGCCGGTGCTGGGCATCGACTACCGCTCCGGCTTGCAGGTCTACTACCTGATCGCGGTCTACACCTTCCTTTGCACCGCGGCGATGTTCGCGTTCACCGGCACGCCGCTCGGGCGCATGCTCAACGCGGTGCGCGACAACCCCGAGCGGGTCGAGTTCATCGGCTACGAGATGCAGCGCATCCGCTTCCTCGCGTTCGTCATCGCCGGCTTCTTCGCCGGCGTGGCCGGCGGGATGTACGCGATGAACTTCGAGATCGCCACCGCCGAGGTCGTCGGCAGCGCGCGCTCGGGCGCGTACCTGCTGTTCACCTTCCTCGGCGGCGTGACCGTGTTCTTCGGGCCGATCATCGGCGCGCTGCTGATGGTGCTGGCGGCGATGCTGCTGTCGGAGCTGACGCAGGCCTGGCTGCTGTACCTGGGGCTGATCTTCCTGCTGATGGTGATGTACGCGCCGGGCGGGGTCGCCAGCCTGCTGCTGCACAACCTGCGCGTCGCCCGCGCCGGCCGGCTGGGCCGGCTGGGCCGGCCGTACCTGCTGCTGGCGCTGGCCGCGCTGCCGCTGTTTGCCGGCGCGGCGGTGCTGATCGAGATGAGCTACCACGTGCAGCTCGGCGTCGGCCTCGGCCCGCAGATGCGCTTCCTGGGGCTCGAGCTGGACACCAGCCGCGCGGCGAGCTGGGCCGCGGCGGGCCTGAGCTTCGCGCTCGGCTTCGGCCTGTTTGAGCTTGCCCGCCGGCGCTTCCTGCGGGTGTGGGACGAGCTGCAGGCCGAGCTCGCGCAGCCGCGGGCCGATGCGGCGCCGGCTGCGAAGGCGGCCGCCGCGTGAGCAGCGCCGCCGCCCCGCGCTACGCGGTCGAGCTCAAGGCGCTGCACAAGGCCTTCGGCCTCACCGCGATCATTCGCGGCGCGTCGCTGGCGGTCGCGCCCGGCGAGCGGGTCGCGATCATCGGCCCGAACGGCGCCGGCAAGTCCACGCTGTTCAACCTGATCAGCGGCCGCTTCGCGCCGAGCAGCGGCCAGATCCTGCTCAACGGCCAGCGGATCGACCGCAAGCGCCCGTACGAAATCGCGCGACTCGGCCTGGCGCGCAGCTTCCAGGTGTCGAACCTGTTCACCCACCTGTCGGTGTTCGAGAACCTGCGCTGCGCGCTGCTGTGGTCGCTGGGCTATCGCTACGCGTTCTGGAAGTTCCTTGCACGGCAGGACGAGCTGAACGCCCGTGCGCACGCGCTGCTGGCGATGCTGCGGCTCGAGCACCGGCAGCAGACGCTGGCGATGAACCTGAGCTACGCCGAGCAGCGCGCGCTGGAGATCGGCATCACGATCGCCGGCGGCGCCGAGGTGATCCTGCTCGACGAACCCACCGCCGGCATGAGCCGCAGCGAGACCCGCGTCTTCGTCGAGCTGATCCGCGAGGTCACCGCCGGCAAGACGCTGCTGACGGTCGAGCACGACATGGGCGTGGTCTTCGACCTGGCCGACAAGATCGCGGTGCTGGTCTACGGCGAGGTGATCGCCTTCGACACGCCGGCGGCGGTGCGCGCCGACGCGCGCGTGCAGCAGGCCTACCTGGGCTCGGCGCTGGCCGGGCTGCAGCCGGCGGAGGGCAGCGATGGCGCTGCTTGAGCTGCGCGGCCTGCACGCGTACTACGGCAAGAGCCACGTGCTGCACGGTGTCGACCTGGAGGTGCGCGCCGGCGAGATCGTCAGCCTGCTCGGGCGCAACGGCTCGGGCCGCTCGACCACGGTCAAGGCGATCATGGGGCTGGTGCACGGCGAGGGCTCGGTGCGCTTCAAGGGCGGCGAGCTGCTGGGCCTGCGCAGCTTCGACATCGCGCGTCGCGGCATCGGCTACGTGCCGGAGAGCCGCGACGTGTTCCCCGGGCTGACGGTGCACCAGAACCTGCTGCTGGGCTGCAAGCGCGGCCACGCGCGGCCGCGCTGGTCCTTCGACGACATGTACCGGATGTTCCCGCGTCTGAAGGAGCGCCAGCACACCGACGCCGGCGTGCTGTCCGGCGGCGAGCAGCAGATGCTGACGCTGTGCCGCACGCTGATGGGCGACCCCGACCTCATCATCATCGACGAGCCCACCGAAGGCCTGGCGCCCAAGATCGTCGAGCAGGTGGGCGAGTACCTGCAGCGCCTGAAGGAGCGCGGCATCTCGGTGCTGCTGATCGAGCAGAAGCTGACCATCGCCATGCACATCTCCGACCGCGCGCTGGTCATGGGCCACGGCAACATCGTGTTCGACGGCACCCCCGACGGCCTGCGCGCCGATGCGGGCGTGCGCAAGGAGTGGCTGGA
>CAZKCJ010000282.1:0-815 GCA_964550885.1 uncultured Rubrivivax sp.
TCGAGTTCACGCTGCACGAAGTCGGCGACTGCCCCGATCCGCTGCTGCAGGCGCACGCGCTCGACGCCGGGCATCCGGGTCACCCGCCGGTGCTGCGCGGCGTCGAGCTGTCGGTGCGGCGCGGCTCGCGCATCGGCATCCTCGGACGAAACGGCGCGGGCAAGAGCACGCTGGTGCGCACGCTGGTGGGCGAATTCGCCCCGCAGGCCGGCGAGGTGCACGTGTCGCGCGCGGTGCGCATCGGCTACTTCGCGCAGCAGGGCATCGACCGGCTGCGCGGCGACGAGTCGGCGCTCGCGCAGTTGCAGCGTCGCGCGCCGGCCGCGCGCGAGCAGGCGCTGCGCGACTACCTCGGTCGCTTCGGCTTCTCGGGCGACGCCGCGACGCGGCCGGTCGGCCCGATGTCCGGCGGCGAGAAGGCGCGCCTGTCACTGGCACTGATGCTCCACGACCGGCCGCAGTTGCTGGTGCTCGACGAGCCGACCAACCACCTCGATGCACAGGCGCGCGACGCGCTGGCCGACGCGCTCGCCGGCTTCGATGGCGCGGTGCTCCTGGTCTCGCACGACCGCTATCTGCTGCGCGCCACCGCCGACACGCTGATGCTGGTGACCGACGGCAGCCTGCGCGAATTCGACGGCGATCTCGACGACTACGCCGCGTGGCTGCTGCAGCGATCCCCGGCGGCGACCGGCGCGCCAGTCGGCGGCGATCATCGTCTCGATCCGGGCGCCGCGTCACGTGACGATCCGCGTGACGATCCGCGCGACGATCCGCGCGACGCCGCACGCGGCGCACCAGGCCGGCGCACCGAC
>CAZKCJ010000282.1:825-4023 GCA_964550885.1 uncultured Rubrivivax sp.
CGCTCGTCGCAACGATCGCCGGCTTGCCGCCCGGCAACGTGCATCGCTGGCGCAGCGACTGCAACCCCTCGAGCGCGAAATCGACGCCCTCGAGCAGCGCCTCGCTACGCTCGATGTGCGCCTCGCCGAGGTCGAGCGCACGCTGGCCGACCCCGGGGCCTGGCACGATGCGGGCAACGCCGCAGCCCTCGGCCGTGAACGCGCTGCACTGGCTCGGGAGAAGGACGAACTCGAGGAGCGCTGGCTCGAACGCAGCACCGCGCGCGACGCCGAGCGCGCGGCGTTCGCCCGCGATTGCAGCCGTGAGCCGTGAGAACACCGCGCCGGATGACTTCGACGGCCGGCCTCGCAACCCTTACCCACCGGCGCGGGCGTCGGTCCCGGCGTCGGCCTTCGCGCGCATCCTTGCCAGCAACGCGGCATTGGCCTTGCGATCGGCGTTCACCTTCTGCACCGCCGCGCGCTCGCCCATCCGTTTCGCGTAGTCGCGCACCGGGAGCGCCGCCAGCGGATCTTCGCCCCACATCGCCTTGCCGGCCATCGAGATGACCGGCAGGTGAACGATCGCCGCGCAATCGGCGATCGTGAAACGCTCTCCCGCGACAAACGGCGCGAATCGGGCCAACCGCGCGAAGGCCGCCACGCCCCGGTCGAGGTCACGCCGCGTCGCGTCGATGGTGGACTGCGAAACGGTGCCACCGAAGAACGCCTGCGCGTAGACACGACGCGCCACCAGTTCGAGGTGCAATTCGGTGAACACGACCAGTTCGCGCACCTTGCCCCGCTCGAACGGGTCGGCGGGCAGCAACGGCACCTGTGCGAACGCGTCCTCGAGGTATTCGAGAATCACCTGCGACTCGCACAGCGTTCCCTGCGGCGTACGCAGGAAGGGCACCTTGCCGAGGGGGCTCGCCCCGAGCGTGGCTTCGTCCTTGTCTGCCCAGTTCAGCTCTTCGGTGAACGCAACTTCCTTCTCCAGCATCGCGAGCTTGACCTTGTTGTAGTAGTTGCTGAAGGCGAAGCCGACGAGTACCAGCATGGCAAGGTCCTCCGGGCGGATGGATCGGCCAGTATATCGTCGAGTAGAATCCCCGGAATGAGCACACCACCCTTCCAGCGGATCGGCGTCGTCGGCAGCGGCGCGATGGGCCGGGGCATCGCCCAGCTGTTCGTCCAGAGCGGCATCCCGGTGCGCCTGCACGACAACAACGCAGCGGCGATGAATTCGGCGATCACCGCCATCGCCGAGGTGTTCGCCCGGCAGGTCGAAAAGGGGCGCATGACCGCCGAGGCCGCAACTGCCGCGCGCGCACGGCTCGAACCGGCTGGCGCACTGTCCGCGCTCGCCGACTGCGACCTGGTGATCGAGGCGATCGTCGAGCGGCTCGACGCCAAGCGCGAGCTGTTCGTGCAGCTCGAGGCGATCGTCACCGACGAGGCCGTGCTCGCCAGCAACACCTCGTCGCTGTCGGTCACCGCGATCGCCGCGGCCTGCCGCCGCCCGCAACGCGTCGCCGGCCTGCACTTCTTCAACCCCGTGCCGCTGATGAAGGTCGTCGAGGTGATCGACGGCATGCGCACCGACGCTGGCGTGGTCGAGCGCCTGGCCACGCTCACGCGACTCACCGGACACCTGGCGGTGGTCGCGCAGGACACGCCCGGCTTCATCGTCAACCACGCCGGGCGCGCCTTCGGCACCGAAGCACTGAAGGCGCTCGGCGAGGGGGTCGCCGACACCACGACGATCGACCGGATCCTGCGCGAGCAGGTCGGTTTCGACGGCCAGGGCTTCAAGCTCGGACCGTTCGAACTGATGGACCTCACCGGCCTCGACGTCACGCACCCGGTCATGGAGTCGGTCTACCGCCAGTTCTATGACGAACCACGCTTCCGGCCCTCGGTCATCACGGCACAGCGTCTCGCTGCCGGCTTGATCGGGCGCAAGTCGGGTGAAGGCTTCTATCGGTACACCGACGGGCGCCAGCAGGCCTCGCCCGAAGCGGCGCCGCCGACGGTCGCGGTCAGGCCGCCGGTCTGGGTCGCGCCCGGGCCGCGCGCCGCGATGGTGCGCGAAGCAGTCGCCGCGCTGCAGGGCGTCGTGCACGACACCGAACAGCCAGGCGAGCACGCACTGGTGCTCGTGGCGCCGCTCGGGCTCGACGCCACCGCGGCCGCCGCTGCGGCCGGGCTGCCGGCCTCGCGTACCGTCGCGGTCGACACGCTGTTCCCGATCGCCCCGGGCCGCTGCAGGCGGCGCGTGCTGATGCCCACGCCCGCCACGCGCGCCGACTACCGTGACGCCGCGCACGCGATCTTCGCCACCGACGGCACGCCGGTCTCGATGCTGCGCGACAGCCCGGGCTTCGTCGCGCAGCGGGTACTGGCGATGATCGTCTCGATCGGCACCGAGATCGCACAGCAACGCATTGCCTCGCCTGCCGACATCGACACCGCGGTGCGCATCGGGCTGGGCTACCCGCTCGGCCCGCTGGCAATGGGCGACGCGCTGGGTGGCGCCAACGTGCTCGGGATCCTCGAAAACATGCACCGGCTCACCGGCGACCCGCGCTATCGCCCGGGCGGCTGGCTGCGCCGGCGCGTACAACTGGGCCTGTCGCTGCTGCACGAGGATTGACGCCGTGGCGGCGCGCCTGCTGTCCGAACGCCACGACGCTGTGCTGCTGTTGCGCATCTCGAACCCGCAGGCGCGCAATGCGCTGCACCCGGACGTCTATCGCGACGGTGCCGTCGCACTGCGCGCCGCCGCCAGCGATCGAGGCGTGCGTGCGATCGTGCTGGCCGGTGACGGCGAGCACTTCTGTGCCGGCGGCAACCTGCACCGCCTGCGCGAGAACCGCGGCACCGACCCGTCGGTGCAGGCAAACTCGATCGACCTGCTCGGCGAGTGGATCAGCGCGATCCGCGCCTGCCCGAAACCGGTCATCGCCGCCGTCGAAGGCGCCGCGGCCGGCGCGGGCTTCGCGCTGGTGCTGGCCTGCGACCTCGTCTTCGCGGCCGAAGACGCGCGCTTCGTCATGTCCTACGTGAAGGTCGGCCTCACCTGCGACGGTGGCGCCAGTCACTTCCTCGCCACGCGCCTGCCCTACCCGCTCGCCTACGAACTGCTGGCCGGTGGCCAGCCTGCCGGCGCCGTCCGGTTGCACGCGCTGGGCCTGGTCAACGAGGTGCTGCCCCGTG
>CAZKCJ010000283.1:0-4013 GCA_964550885.1 uncultured Rubrivivax sp.
GGAACCAGTCGCGGCAGGTCACGCGGTTGCCGGTCCAGTTGTGGAAGTACTCGTGCGCGACCACGCTCTCGACTGCGTGGAAGTCGCGGTCGGTGGCGCTGGCCGCGGTCGCCAGCACGTAGCGGGTGTTGAACAGGTTCAGGCCCTTGTTCTCCATCGCGCCGAAGTTGAAGTCGTCGACCGCGACGACCATGTAGCGCTCGAGGTCCAGCGCCAAGCCGAAGCGGGCCTCGTCCCACACCAGCGCGGCGATCAGCGACGCGAGCGCGTGCTCGGTGCGGCCGAGGTCGGCGCGCTTCACGTAGATCTGCAGCAGGTGCTCGCGCCCGCCGCGGGTGCGGATGCGCTGCTCGCGCCAGGCGAGGTCGGCCGCGACCAGCGCGAACAGGTAGCTCGGCTTCGGGTGCGGGTCGTGCCACTTCGCGTAGTGGCGCCCGCCGTCGAGCTCGCCTTGCTCGACCAGGTTGCCGTTGGCCAGCAGCACCGGGAAGCGCTGGCGGTCGGCGCGCAGCGTGACGGTGTAGGTCGCCATCACGTCGGGCCGGTCGAGGAAGTAGGTGATCCGGCGAAAGCCCTCGGCCTCGCACTGCGTGTACAGGCCGCCGCTGCTGGTGTACAGCCCCGACAGCGCGGTGTTCTGGTCCGGCGCGATCGTGTTGCGCAGCTCGAGCACGAAGCGCTCGGCCGCCGGCGGCTGCTCGATCACCAGCCGGCCCGGCTCCTCGCGGAAGGACACGCTCTGGCCGTCGGCGAGCACGCGCAGCAGGTTCAGGCCGACGCCGTCGAGCACCAGCGGCTGGTCGGCGCTGCCGGGCGCGCGCTCGAGCTCGAGCCGGCTGGTCACCAGCGTCTTGGCCAGGTCCAGGTCGAAGCCGAGCTCGACGCTGCGGATGCGAAAGGGCGGCGCGCGGTAGTCCTGGCGGCGCGTCAGGGTGGCGGTGGCTTCGCGCATGGCGGGGGGGCGGCCTCGGGTCGGGTGGGGGTCGGGCGAGTGCAGCGCGGCGGCGCGGCTACAGCCCCTGCTTCAGGCTGGCCTGGATGAACGGGTCGAGGTCGCCGTCGAGCACCTTCTGCGTGTTCGCGGTCTCGACGTTGGTGCGCAGGTCCTTGATCCGGCTGGAGTCGAGCACGTAGCTGCGGATCTGGTGGCCCCAGCCGACGTCGGTCTTGCTGTCCTCGAGCTTTTGCTGCTGCTCGCGCTGCTTGCTCATCTCGTGCTCGTACAGCCGGCTGCGCAGCATCGCCCAGGCTTCGTCGCGGTTGCGGTGCTGGCTGCGGTCGTTCTGGCACTGCACGACGATGCCGGTGGGGATGTGGGTCAGCCGCACCGCCGAGTCGGTCTTGTTGATGTGCTGGCCGCCGGCGCCGCTGGCGCGGTAGGTGTCGGTGCGCACGTCGGCCGGGTTGATCTGGATCTCGATCGAGTCGTCGACCTCCGGGTACACGAACAGGCTGGCGAAGCTGGTCTCGCGGCTGCCGGCGGCGTTGAACGGGCTCTTGCGCACCAGCCGGTGCACGCCGGTCTCGGTGCGCAGCAGGCCGTACGCGTAGTCGCCCTCGACCTTGATGGTCGCGCTGCGGATGCCGGCGACGTCGCCCTCGGTCTGCTCCAGCACCTCGGTGTGGAAGCCCTTGCGCTCGCAGTAGCGCAGGTACTGGCGCAGCAGCATCTGCGCCCAGTCCATCGCCTCGGTGCCGCCGGCGCCGGCCTGGATGTCGATGAAGCAGTTCAGCGGGTCGGCCTCGCGGCTGAACATCCGCCTGAACTCGAGCTGCTCGACGGTCGCCCGCAGCTCGGCCGCGGCCTGCTCGATGTGCTGCAGCGCGTCGACGTCGGCGTCGGCCTTCGACAGCTCGTACAGCTCGGCGTTGTCGGCGAGTTCGCGGCTCAGGTGGTCGATGGTGTCGACCACGGTGCCCAGCGACTTCTTCTCGCGGCCCAGCTCCTGCGCGCGCTTGGGCTCGTTCCAGACCGCGGGGTTCTCGAGGGCGGCGTTGACCTCCGCCAGCCTCAGGCGCTTGCGCTCGTAGTCAAAGATACCCCCGGAGCTGCTCGGTGCGGGCGCTCAGATCGGCGAGCAGCGACCCGATCTCGTTGATGCGTTCGACTTCCATGGGCGCGATTCTGGCATGGGCGTTGCGCGGCCACCGGCGGCCGCCGGTGGCCGGCCGCGGCGGCGCTCAGGTCGGCAGGAAGCCGTCGACCGACAGGTAGCGCTCGCCGGTGTCGTAGTTGAAGCCGAGCACGCGGCTGCCCTTGGGCAGCGCGGGCAGCTGCTGCGCGATCGCCGCCAGCGTTGCGCCGCTGCTGATCCCCACCAGCAGCCCTTCGTCGCGCGCGCTGCGGGCGCCCCAGGCGCGCGCGTCGTCGTCGTCGATCGTGATCACGCCGTCCAGCGCCTGCGTGTCCAGGATCTTCGGGATGAAGCCGGTGCCCAGGCCCTGGATGCCGTGCGGGCCGGGCTTGCCGCCGCTGATCACCGGTGACTTCGCCGGCTCGACCGCGTACACCTTCAGCTGCGGCCACTTCGGCTTCAACACCTGCGCGCAGGCGGTGACGTGGCCGCCGGTGCCCACGCCGGTGATGATCGCGTCCAGCCCCTCGGGAAAGTCGGCCAGGATTTCCTGAACCGTGGTGCGCGCGTGCGCGTCGACGTTGGCCGGGTTCTCGAACTGGTGCAGCAGCACGCTGCCCGGGGTCTGCGCGGCCAGCTCGACCGCCCGCTGCACCGCGCCGCCGGTGCCCTTCTCCTTGGGCGTCAGCTCGAAGCTCGCGCCGTAGGCGAGCATCAGCCGCCGGCGCTCGATGCTCATGCTCTCGGGCATCACCAGGATCAGCCGGTAGCCCTTGACCGCCGCGACCAGCGCCAGGCCGATGCCGGTGTTGCCGCTGGTCGGCTCGATGATCGTGCCGCCGGGCTTCAGCCGCCCGCTGCGCTCGGCGTCCTCGACCATGCCGAGCGCGATCCGGTCCTTCAGCGAGCCGCCCGGGTTCATGCGCTCGCACTTGACCCAGACCGCGGCGTCGGGGCCGTACAGGCGGTTGATGCGCACCACCGGCGTGCCGCCTATGGCCTGCAGGATGTTGTCCAGTCTCATCGGATTCCTCTGCGGTGATTGGGTGGAGTAGGTGGGTGGAGAAGGGCGCGCCCGCGCTTCAGGCGGCGTCGAGGAAGGCCTGCAGGCCCTCGGCCAGCGCCTGCGGCTGGTCGTGGTGCAGCATGTGTCCGGCCGGGTGCAGCCGCAGCCGCTGCACGCTGGGCACCACCGCCAGCCGCTGCTCGAACTGCGCGCGCGTGTAGCGGCCACGGTACCAGCTGTCGAAGCTGTCGCCGTCGCCCTCGACCCACAGCAGCGGCGCCTGGATCCGGCTCCAGGTGGCGATCACGTCGTCGGCGTGGGTGACCACCGGGTTCACGATCTTGTGCGCCGGGTCGGCGCGCAGGTGGCGCCGGCCGTCGGCGCCGACCCGGCTCCAGTGCCCGGCCAGCCAGGCGGCGCGGTCCGGGTCCAGCCGCGGGTTGGTGCGGCGCAGCTGCCGCACCACGCCGTCAAGGTCGTCGTAGCTGCGCAGCCGCGGCGGCTCCTTCAGCTCGTCGAGCCACTGCGCGAGCCGCTTCGGCACCTGCTCGCCGCGGTTGTCGGGCACGCCGTAGCCCTCCATGTTGATCAGGCGCCGCACCCGCTGCGGGCGCACACCGGCGTAGCTCATCACCACGTTGCCGCCCATGCTGTGCCCGGCCAGGTCGACCGGGGCGTCGGGCGACAGGTGGTCGATCAGCGCGTCCAGGTCGCCCAGGTAGTCGGCGAACCAGTAGCAGTCGGCGCCGCTCGGGTCGCTGTCGCCGTAGCCGCGCCAGTCGGGGGCGAGCACGTAGCGGTCGTAGCGCAGCGCGTCCACCGTGAACTGGAACGACGCGCCGACGTCCATCCAGCCGTGCATCAGCAGCAGCGGCGGGCGCTGCGGCCTGACCAGCGCCGGGTCGCCCCAGGCGTGCAGGTGCAGCTTCAGG
>CAZKCJ010000284.1:0-4009 GCA_964550885.1 uncultured Rubrivivax sp.
CGAACTGGCGCTCGAGCGGCGCGGTGACCGACGAGGTCATCACGTCGGGGCTCGCACCCGGATACAGCGTGGTGACCTGGATCGTCGGGTAGTCCACCTCGGGAAGCGCCGACAGCGGCAGCAGCCGGTAGCCGAGCAGCCCCGCCAGCAGGATCGCGACCATCAGCAGCGAGGTCGCCACCGGTCGCAGGATGAACAGGCGCGACGGGTTCATCGGGCGCGTCCTCGGCGCGCTGTGCCCGGGTTCACGCTCGTGCGATCGCCGTGGGGGTCCGGGAGGCCGGACCCGCTACCGCGCGCGCCGGCGCTGTGCGGCCGGCTGCGCGGCGGTGCGTTCGGCCTCGGCCTTGTCGATCGCTTCGACCCGGGCGCCGTCGCGCAGGTTGTCGACGCCGTCGATCACCACCCGGTCGCCGGGTTCGAGGCCGCGCCTGACGACCGTGCGCTCGCCGTCGACCGATCCGGCTTCGATGCGGCGCAGCGCCACGGTGCCGTCCGGCTGCGCCAGGTAGACGAAAGTGCCCGGCGCGCCGCGCTGGATCGCGGCATTGGGCACCACCGTGGCGCCGGCGAGCACGTCGATCCTGAGTCGCGCGTTGACGAACTGGTTGGGAAACAGCGCGCCGTCGGCGTTGGCGAACTCGGCCTTCATCTTCAGTGTGCCGGTGGTCACGTCGATCTGGTTGTCGAGCGTGGTGAGACGGCCGGTGGCCAGCACCTCGCGCTGGTCGCGGTCGAGCGCGTGCACCGTCATGGGTTTGCCTTCGCGGTAGCGCGCCAGCACCGGTCCGAGGTCTTTCTCGGGCAGCGAGAAGGTGACGCCGATCGGCCGGACCTGCGTGATCGTGACCAGGCCGTTCGCGTCGCCGGCGCGTACCAGGTTGCCCGGGTCGACCAGGCGCAGGCCGAGCCGGCCGGAGAACGGTGCGGTGATGCGCGCGTAGGCGAGCTGCAGCCGTGCGTTGTCGACCTGGCCCTGGTCGGACTTCACCGCGCCCTCGTACTGGCGCACCAGCGCCTGCTGGGTGTCCAGTTGCTGCGCACTCGCGGCCTCCTGCGCGACGAGCGTGCGGTAGCGCTCGAGGTCGAGTCGCGCGTTCTCCAGCAGCGCGCGGTCGCGCGCCAGCTGCCCCTGCGCCTGTTCGAGCTGCACCTGAAAGGGCCGCGGGTCGATTTCGGCCAGCAACTCGCCCGCCTTGACCATCTGCCCTTCGCGAAAGTTCACTCGCAGCAGCTGGCCGTCGACGCGCGAGCGCACGGTGACGGTGCGCAGCGAGGTGACTGTGCCCAGCGCATCGAGCACGACCGGCACGTCGGCGCGCCCGACGGCGGCGACCGTGACCGGGATCGCGCGCTCGCCGCTCGCGCTGCCGCGCCCGCCCCCAGGCTGCCCGCCCGCGCGCGGCTGCGTGCCGGCGGGCGGGGCGCCGGCAGATGGTGCGCCCGCCTCGGCCGCCCGCCTCCTGGCGATGTCGGCGGACCAGTATCCGCCTGCGGCCAGCGCGATCAGCAGCAGCCAGAGCCAGGGGCGGCGCAGCAGCGGTCGCCCGGGTGGCAGCGTGATCGTGCGCTCGGCATCGTCGGGCGAGTCGTGCATGGCAGAATCAATGGTACCGGCTCGCACGGGAGATGACGATGAACCTCGCGCATTGGCTGGAGCGCAGCGCGGCCGTCTTTGGCGAGCGACCCGCGATCGCGCGCGGTCGCGCCGCCGTGTGCAGTTACCGCGAGTTCGCCGCCAGCGCCGCCCGTACCGCCGCCTGGTTGCACGAGCAGGGGCTGGTGGCGGGCGACCGCGTCGGCTTCTTCCTCGGCAACTGCCCCGACTACCTGCGGCTGCTGTGGGGTGCCTGGTGGGCCGGCATGGTCGCGGTGCCGATCAACGCGCGGCTGCACGGCCGCGAGGCTGCCTTCATCGTCTCCGACTGCGCCGCCACCGTGTGCTTCGCCGACGCCAGCCACGCCGACGCGCTCGCCGGCCACGTACCGGGTGCCTGCCGGATCATCGATCGGCATGCGTTCCTCGACGAGGGCGCCCGCACGGTTGCGCCGATCACGGCTCGCGAGGAAGACGACGACGCCTGGCTCTTCTACACCAGCGGCACCACCGGCAGGCCCAAGGGGGTGCGCCTGACCGCACGCAACCTGCGCTGGATGACGCTCGCCTGCCTGGCAGAGGTGCAGCCGGTGGCGCCCGGCGACACGATGCTGCATGCCGCGCCGCTGTCGCACGGCAGCGGCATGTACCACCTTCCCTACGTGCTGCAGGGCGGCGTCAACGTGCTGCCCGAATCCGGAGGGTTCGACGGCGCCGAGATCGCCGCGCTGGCCGCGCACTGGGGCAACGCGTCGCTGTTCGCCGCCCCGACGATGGTGCGCCGGCTGGTCGACTGGGCACGCGGGCAGCCGCGGCCGCTGCCCGGGCTGGCCACCGTCGTTTACGGCGGCGGGCCGATGTACCTGGCCGACGTCGAGGAGGCCTGCGAGGTGCTCGGCCCGCACCTGGCGCAGATCTACGGACAGGGAGAGAGTCCGATGACGATCACCGTGCTGCCCCGGCACGTGATCGAAGACCGGGCGCATCCGCGCCATCGGGAGCGGCTGGCCTCGGTGGGCTACCCGCAGCCGATGGTCGAGGTGTCGCTGCGCGCCCCGGACGGCGCGCCCGTGCCGACGGGCGAACCGGGCGAGGTGTGCGTGCGCGGCGAGGTCGTGATGAAGGGCTACTGGAACCAGCCGCACGCCACCGAGCAGGTGTTGCGCGACGGCTGGCTGCACACCGGCGACATCGGCCGGATGGACGCCGACGGCTTCCTCACGCTGCTCGATCGCGAGCGCGACCTGATCATCAGCGGCGGCAGCAACGTCTATCCGCGCGAGGTCGAGGAGGCGCTGCTGCGGCACCCGGCGGTGTCCGAGGCCAGCGTGATCGGCGCGCCCGACGCCGAATGGGGCGAGATCGTCGTCGCCTACGTGGTGACGCACGCTGCGGTCGGCGAGAACGAGCTCGATGCGCACTGCCTCGGGCACATCGCGCGCTTCAAGCGGCCGCGGCGCTACCGCTTCGTCGACGTGCTGCCCAAGAGCGGCTACGGCAAGGTGCTGAAGACCGAGTTGCGCGACAAGGAGCGCGCGAGCGGCGCGCACTGAGAACGCGCCGGCCTGCGCGTCATGCGAGCTGCTTCGCGAGGAACTCCAGCGTGCGCGTGCGCGCGAGCCTGGACGACTGCGCGTCGTAGGAGCCGCGCTGGTCGCAGTTGAAGCCGTGGCCGGCGTCGTAGAAGTACCCGGCGACGTCCGGGTGCCTGGCCAGCAGCGCGCGTGCCTGCGCGGGCGAGGGCGACTTGTCGCGTTCCCCGAAGTGGCACAGCACCGGGCACTTCGGCGCCTCGTCGGCGTGGTTCGGCATGCCGCCGCCGTAGTACGGGACCGCGGCGGCCAGTCCTGTCAGCCGCGCCGCGGCGAGCCAGGCGACGGTGCCGCCCCAGCAATAGCCGACGATCGCCACGCGCCCGGCGGCTGTCGCGTGCGCGATCGTGGCCGCCGCGTCCTGCAGCGCGTCGTCGAAGGCGATGCGCTGCATGATCGCCACGCCGGCCTGGATCTCGTCGGGCGCATAGCCGGTTTCGTAGTTGCGCTGCACGCGGTCGAACAGCGCCGGCGCGATCGCCAGGTAGCCGTCGGCGGCATAGCCGTCCGCCACCCCGCGGATGTGGCTGTTCACGCCGAAGATCTCGGGCGCGATCACGAGCGCGCCGCGTGCCCTGCCCTGCGGTACGGCCTGCCAGGCGGCGAAACGATGCCCGTCGGCCGCCGCGAGCTCGATGAAGCTGCCCATGGTCGTTCTCGCCCCGGTTCAGAACAGCACCGAACTGAGCCGGCGCCGCCACTCGGAGACGAGTTCGGGCTGGGCCGACGCGAGCCCGAACACTTCGATCATCGCCTTGCGGCCGGCGTCGTCGCCGAAGGCGCGGTCGCGCCGCACGATCTCGAGCAGCTGCTCGAGCGC
>CAZKCJ010000285.1:0-3983 GCA_964550885.1 uncultured Rubrivivax sp.
CCACCATCAGGATGTGCTGGTCGACCGTGTAGACGTGGAACAGGTCGTGCTGCATCCGCCCGACGATGCGCCGGAACACCCACAGGTAGCGCCCGAGCACCGAGGTCTGGTTCATCAGCCGCAGCGCGTGGGTGATGCCGCGCGGCTCGCGCAGGATCGCCAGGAACTGCGCGCGGTTGACCGGGTCGCGCCGCCAGCGCGCGTCCATCAGCGTGCGCGCGTTGTACAGCGCGCGCAGCGTGCGCGCCGACAGCCCGCGGATCCCCGGCGCGTGTTGGTACAGCCAGAAGGTCTCGAGCACTGCGTGCGGCTGCTCGGCGTACAGCCGGTCGTGCGCGACCTCGAGCAGCCCGCCGCGGTCGAGGAAGCGGGCGTTGACCGGCCGCATCGGCGCGGCCTCGGAGCCGCTGAGCCGCTCCTCGATGTTGAGCATCAGGATCTGGTTCAGCTGGGTGACCGCCTTGGCCGCCCAGTAGTAGTGCCGCATCAGCACCTCGGAGGCCAGCTGCACCCGGGTCGCACGGTAGCCGAAGCTCTCGGCGACCGCGGTCTGCAGGTCGAACACCAGCCGGTCCTCGCGCCGGCCGGCGATCGCGTGCAGCCGCGCGCGGATCAGCTTGAGCGTGCCCTCGTGCCGGCGCAGCCGCGTGCTCTCGAAGGGCGTGATCAGCCCCTTGGCGGCGAGCTCGGCCCAGTTGCGGCCCAGGCCCGCGGCGCGCGCGATCCAGATCACCACCTGCAGGTCGCGCAGCCCGCCGGGGCTTTCCTTGCAGTTGGGCTCGAGCGCGTAGGGCGTGTTCTCGTACTTCACGTGCCGCTGCTGCAGCTCCAGCGTCTTCGCGCGCAGGAACGCGCGCGGCTCCATCACCGCGTCGGTCGCCGCCTGCAGCGCCTGGAAGCCGCGGCGCGAGCCGGCCAGCAGCCGCGCCTCGAGCAGCGCGGTCTGCACGCTCAGGTCGGTGCGCGCCAGCGCCGCACAGGCGTCGACGCTGCGCACCGCCGAGCCGATCTCCAGCCCCAGGTCCCAGCAGGCGTGGACGAAGGCCTCGATGCGCGCGTCGACTTCGGCGCCGCGCAGCTCGTCGGGCAGCAGCACCAGCACGTCGACGTCGGAGTGCGGGAACAGCTCGGCGCGGCCGTAGCCGCCGACCGCGACCAGCGCGGCCTCGGCCGGCAGCGCCGCCTGCCCCCACAGCGCGAGCAGCGTCGCGTCGACCAGGCGGGTCAGCGCCTTGATCAGGTGGCTGGCCGAGGCCGCGGTCGCGCGCGCGCGCAGGAAATGCGCGAGCAGCCTGGCCTTGCCGTCGTGCAGCTGCGCGTGCAGCGGGGTCAGCGCCGGCGGCGCGTGCGGCGCCGCGTACATGGGCTGCGCGTGCATCGCAGGCCGCGGCCGGCGGCTCAGCCGTGCACGAAGGCCGGCGGCGGCGGGCTGCCGGCCGACAGCGTCAGGATCTCGTAGCCGCTGTCGGTGACAGCGACCGTGTGCTCCCACTGCGCCGACAGCGAGCGGTCCTTGGTGACGATCGTCCAGCCGTCGCCCAGCTCGCGGATCTCGCGCCGGCCGGCGTTGATCATCGGCTCGATCGTGAACACCATGCCCGGCAGCAGCTGGTCGAGCGTGCCCGGGCGACCGTAGTGCAGCACCTGCGGCTCCTCGTGGAACTTGCGGCCGATGCCGTGGCCGCAGAACTCGCGCACCACCGAGTAGCCCTGCGCCTCGGTGAAGACCTGCACCGCGTGGCCGATGTCGCCCAGGTGCGCGCCGGGGCGCACGCGCACGATGCCCTGCCACATCGCCTCGTAGGTGAGCTGGCACAGCCGCTTGGCCTGGATCGAGCCTTCGCCGACGATGAACATCCGGCTGGTGTCGCCGTGCCAGCCGTCCTTGATCACGGTGATGTCGATGTTGACGATGTCGCCGCTCTTCAGCGGCCGCTCGTTCGGGATGCCGTGGCAGACCTGGTGGTTGATCGAGGTGCAGATCGACTTCGGGTATGGCGTGTAGCCGGGCGGCGCGTAGTGCAGCGGCGCGGGGATCGTGCGCTGCACGTCGACCATGTGGTGGTGCGCGATCCGGTCGAGCTCGTCGGTGCTGCCGCCGGGCCGCACGTGCTCGGCCAGCACGTCCAGCACCTCGGCCGCGAGCCGCCCGGCGACGCGCATGCCTTCGAGGTCGGACGCGCTCTTCAGCGTGATGGGCATGGGCGCGGATTATTCCATCGCGCCTGTGCCAAACCGGCGCGCGGGGCCATGCCTCCTAGAATCGCGCGGCACGCAGCCTGCAGCCACCCTGCGGCGGCTCACCGGCCGGTGCTGCACCGATTCCGCCCGCATCCCTGCCTCGCCGCCCCGCATGAGTCCGTCGCTGCCGCTGCTGAGCTTCGAGGGCGGCAACGCGCTGTCGGCCTTCCGCGCGGCGGCGCTGCTGCGCCGGCTGCGGCAGGTGGCGCCGGCGCTCGCCGCCATCGACGCGCGCCACGTGCACTGGGTGCGGGCCAGTCGCGCACTGGAGTCGCACGAGCACGAGCGGCTGGCCGCGCTGCTGCGCTACGGCGAACCGGCACCGCCGGCGGCGGCGGGCGCGCTGGTGGTGGTGATGCCGCGGCTGGGCACGGTGTCGCCGTGGGCGAGCAAGGCGACCGACATCGCCCACAACTGCGCGCTGCCGGTGCAGCGCATCGAGCGGGTGACCGAGTACCGGCTGGGCGGTGCGGACGGCGCGCCCACAGCCAGCGTGCTGCAGGCCTGCGCGGCGCTGCTGCACGACCGGATGACCGAGAGCGTGGCCTACGACCGCGACGCGGCGGCGCGACTGTTCGACGAGCAGCCGGCGGCGCCGCTGGAGCACGTGGACCTGCTCGGGCGCGGGCGCGACGCGCTGCTCGAGGCCGACCGCCGCTTCGGCCTGGCGCTGAGCGACGACGAGGTCGACTACCTGGTCGAAGCCTTCGCGCGGCTCCGGCGCAACCCCAGCGACGTCGAGCTGATGATGTTCGCGCAGGCCAACAGCGAGCACTGCCGGCACAAGATCTTCAACGCGCGCTTCACGATCGACGGCGTCGAGCAGCCGCAGTCGATGTTCCAGATGATCCGCCACACCGAGGCGGTGGCGCCGCAGCGCACGATCGTCGCCTACGACGACAACGCGGCGGTGATGGCCGGGGCCGAGGTGCAGCGCTGGGCGCCGCTGGGCCACGCCGACGCGCCGCCGTACGGCGCGCGCGCCGGCGTCGTGCACGTGCTGATGAAGGTGGAGACGCACAACCACCCGACGGCGATCTCGCCGCACCCGGGGGCGGCCACCGGCGCCGGCGGCGAGATCCGCGACGAGGGCGCGACCGGCCGGGGCGCGCGGCCCAAGGCCGGGCTGACCGGCTTCGCGGTGTCGAACCTGCACCTGCCGGACACCGATGAGCCGTGGGAGCGCGCACCGGTCGGCAAGCCCGCGCACATCGCGGGCGCGCTGCAAATCATGACCGAAGGGCCGCTAGGCGGCGCCGCGTTCAACAACGAGTTCGGCCGGCCGAACCTCGGCGGCTTCTTCCGCGTGTTCGAGATGGACGTGGCCGGGGTGCGTCGCGGCTACCACAAGCCGATCATGATCGCCGGCGGCGTCGGCGCGATCGACGCCGAGCAGGTGCGCAAGCTGAAGTTCGCGCCGGGCGCGCTGCTGGTGCAGCTCGGCGGCCCCGGCATGCGCATCGGCATGGGCGGCGGCGCCGCTTCCAGCATGGGCGTCGGCACCAACATCGCCGAGCTCGACTTCGACTCGGTCCAGCGCGGCAATCCCGAGATCCAGCGACGTGCCCAGGAAGTGCTCGACCGCTGCTGGGGGATGCACGAAGACAATCCGCTGCTGTCGATTCACGACGTCGGCGCCGGCGGGCTGTCGAATGCATTTCCCGAACTGGTGCACGGCGCAGGACGCGCGGGCCGTTTCGATCTCGACAAGGTGCCGCTCGAAGCCTCCGGGCTGTCTCCGG
>CAZKCJ010000286.1:0-3959 GCA_964550885.1 uncultured Rubrivivax sp.
CACGCCGTGGGCGCCGAAGACGCCGGCGACGGCAGCGAGCACACCGGGGCTCGCCCGAGCGGGCGCGCCCGTGTACGCCGCAGGCAGGGTGGCGGTCACCGTGCCGAGCCGCGCCCACGCGATCGCCTGCGAGCACGCCGCGCGGCGGGCCATCGGACGACCGCAGCCGCCGGCTCGCCCGCAGCGCGAGCTCCGCAGCGCGCGGCCTGCGAAGGGGCTGCCGTGACCGCGCCGCAGGCGCTAGACCACTACGCGGTGCTGGGCAACCCGGTCGCGCACAGCCAGTCGCCGTTCATCCACGCCGAGTTCGCGCGCGCGACCGGGCAGGCGATGGACTACACGCGCGTGCTGTGCGCGCTCGATGGCTTCGCGCCGGCGGTGCACGCGTTCGCCGCCGCCGGCGGGCGCGGCTGCAACGTGACCGTGCCCTTCAAGTTCCAGACCTTGGCGCTGGCCCGGCAGCTGACGCCGCGGGCGGCGCTCGCGCAGGCCGGCAACACGCTGCGGCTGGACGACGACGGCTGGCTGGCCGACAACACCGACGGCGTCGGTCTGGTGCACGACCTGCAGGCCAACGCCGGCTTCGCGCTCGGCGGGCGCCGCGTGCTGCTGATCGGCGCCGGCGGCGCTGCCGCCGGCGTGCTCGGCCCGCTGCTGGAGGCCGCGCCGGCGCAGCTGCTGGTGGTCAACCGCACCGCCGCCAAAGCCGCCGAGCTGGTCGGGCGCCACGCCGCGCTGGCGCGCGCACGCGGGGTCGAGCTCGCCGCCGGCGGCCTGGCCGACGCCGGCCGCGGCTACGAGCTGATCGTCAACGCCAGCGCCAGCAGCCTGGCGGGCGCGGCGGTGCCGGTGGCGGCGTCGGTGCTCGCACCCGGCGCGCTCGCGGTGGACCTGATGTACGGGCCGGCGGCGGCGCCCTTCCTGCGCTGGGCCGAGGCGCACGGCGCCACGGCCCGCGACGGCCTGGGCATGCTGGTCGAGCAGGCGGCCGAGGCCTTTGCGCTGTGGCGCGGGCTGCGCCCGGCCACTGCCGGCGTGCTGCAGCGGCTGCGCGAGCGGCTGCGCACCGCCGCCTGAGCCCCGATGTGGCGGCAGCTGAGGCGGATCGCGGCGCTGCTGGCGCTGGCGCTGGTCGCGCTGCAGCTGGGCTTCGCGCTGCGGATCGCGGTGATGGCGCCGATCGATCCGCGCTCGACCAGCTTCCAGCGCAGCGAGGCCTGGCGGCTGCTGACCCGCAGCGACCGCTTCGGCTGGGCGCACCAGTGGGTCGACGCCGACGCGATCAGCCCCAACCTGAAGCGGGCGGTGATCGCCAGCGAGGACGCCGGCTTCATCGACCACGACGGCGTCGAGTGGGACGCGATCGAGCAGGCGCTGCGCCGCAACCAGCGCGCCCAGGAGCGCGCCGCGCGCGCACAGGCGCGCAACCCGCAGCGGCCGGTGCGGATCAAGGTGGTCGGCGGCTCGACCATCACCCAGCAGCTGGCGAAGAACCTGTTCCTGTCGGGCGAACGCACCGCACTGCGCAAGGCGCAGGAGCTGGCGCTGACGCTGATGCTCGAGGCGCTGCTCGGCAAGCAGCGGATCCTCGAGATCTACCTGAACCACGTCGAGTGGGGCCAGGGCCTGTTCGGCGCGCAGGCGGCGGCCCGCCACTACTTCGGCAAGGACGCCGCCAGGCTCGGGCCGCAGGAGGCGGCGCGGCTCGCGGTGATGCTGCCCGCGCCGAAGCGCTTCCAGAAGAACCCGCAGTCGGCCTACGTGAGTGCGCGCGCCGCGACCATCGTCGCGCGCATGGGCGCGGTGCAGTTGCCCTGATCGGCCTCGGTCGGCCGCGATCGGGCGGCGGTCCGGTGCGCGCGCAGCGCGCGCTTCGGCGCCGCTGCTCGCGGGGCTGCAGCGCACGCGGCCTTGGTGTCTGCGGCCGCCACCTAGAATGCCCGCATGGCCGCGAGTCCTGCCGCCGAGATCGCCGCCGCCGCCGCCCGCCTGGTGGTCGACGAGGGCATGGAGTACGGTGCGGCCAAGCACAAGGCGGCGCGGCAGTTGCTGCGCCGGCGCGGCGCCGCCGGCGAGTTGCCGAGCACCGAGGAAGTCGAGGACGAGGTGCGCGCGCACCTGCAGCTGTTCCGCGCCGACTCCCAGCCCGCCGAGCTGCTGGCGCTGCGCCGGCTGGCGCTGCGCTGGATGGAGCGCCTGGCCGAGTTCCGGCCGCATCTGGCCGGCGCGGTCTGGCGGGGCACGGCGACGCGGCTGTCGCCGGTGCTGCTGGACCTGTACTGCGACGACCCGAAGGCGGCCGAGATCGGGCTGATCAACCTGGGGGTGCCGTACGAACCTGGCGGCGTCGACCCGCACACCGGCCAGCACGCGCTCAGCCTGACCGAGCGGCGCAGCGAGCTGGGCGAGCCGATCACCGTGCACCTGACGGTGCGCGACCGCGACGACCTGCGTGGCGCCCTGAAGCCCGACAGCCGGGGCCGCAGCTGGCGCGGCGACGCGGCGGCGCTGCGCCGGCTGCTGGCCGGCGACGCGGCGACGGCGCGATGAGCCGGCACCCGTCCACGCCAGCCGCAGCCGCCGACGCCGGGTCGCCAGAGGCCCACGCGGCTGTCGGCGCCGCAGCGCCCGGATCGGACGCGCCTGCGGCGGCCGACGCAGCTGCCGACGCGCCGCCGCCCGACCGGCTGCGGCGCAGCTGGCTGGTCGGCGTGGGCGCACTCGGGGCTGCCGCCGGCGTGGCTGGCTGGTTCTGGCGGGCGCGCGCGCGGCAGGCCGCGGCGGCAGACGAGATCGCGGTCGCGCAGATCTGGGCGCTGCGCTTCCCGCGGCCGCAGGGCGGCGAGCTGGTGATGGCCGAGCTTCGCGGCCGGCCGCTGCTGATCAACTTCTGGGCAACCTGGTGCCCGCCCTGCGTGCGCGAGCTGCCGGTGCTGGACCGCTTCGCCGCGGCGCAGGCCGCGCAGCTGCAGGTGGTGGGGCTGGCGATCGACCGCGAGCAGGCGGTGCGCGAGTTCCTGGCGCGCACGCCGGTGAGCTTCGGCGTCGGGCTGGCGTCGACCGCCCAGGGCACCGCGCTCAGCCGCGCGCTCGGCAACGACCTGGGCGGGTTGCCGTTCACGGTGCTGCTGAGCGCGGCCGGCGAGGTGATCCAGCGCAAGATCGGCGAGACCCAGGCGGCCGAGCTGCAGGCCTGGGCGCGCGCGCTGAGCTGAACCGGCAACCCGCAGATTCGGCCTCAACAGCCCTCAACTTCAGCCTAACCGCAGCCAACGGCGACCGATCGAACTTTTCGGCGCGGGGTTTGCGCGCGTCGCAGCGCGCTGCGGTTGAGGCACAATCCGCGCCCTCCGTCACATTTTGTTCGGCTTGCCGGGCGGGCTTGCTGGCCGTGCCACCCACCCGACAGCCGCGGCACCCAGGCGCGTCCACTGCCCCAGTGCCCATCGACTCCGGTCTTCGATCGGCGCCGGCGGGCGTGCCAGTCGATGCCCGGCAGCGCAGCGGCGCAAGCGCGAGGCCGCGCGCCGCCTGATCGCCGTCGATCGCGCCCCGCCCACCGAACACCCCACACCATCATGGACCTGCGCAAGCTCAAGACCCTGGTCGACCTGGTCTCGGAGTCGAACATCTCCGAGCTCGAGATCACCGAAGCCGAAGGCAAGGTGCGCATCGTCAAGGCCGGTGCGGCGCCGGTCGTGCTGAGCCATGCGCCGGTCGCGCTGGCGCCGCAGGCGACCCCAGCGGCTGCGCCGGCCGCCGCCGCAGCGCGCGGCGACGCACCGGCGGCGGCCGAGGCGCCGGCGCCCGAGGCGGCCGGGCACGTGGTCACCTCGCCGATGGTCGGCACCTTCTATCGGGCGTCGAGCCCCGGGGCCAAGCCGCTGGCCGAGGTCGGTACCGCGGTGCAGCCGAGCGACCCGGTATGCATCATCGAGGCGATGAAGATCATGAACGAG
>CAZKCJ010000287.1:0-2337 GCA_964550885.1 uncultured Rubrivivax sp.
GAGTTCGGCTGGCTTGAGCCCTGGCTGCACGTGGTCGGCGACGGCCGGGTGTACCGGGTGCAGGCCGGCCCCTTCGGCAGCCGGGCCGAGTCCGACGACATCGTCCGCCGGCTGCGCGCCGCGCCCGCGCCGCTGCGTTGACGCAGCGGCGCATCTCGGCCCTGCGCTGCGTTGACGCAGCGGCGCATCTCGGCCCTGCGCTGCGTTGACGCCGCAGCGCGCCTCTGCCCCCGCCGCGCTGACGCAGCGCGCGTGGATCAGCCACCCGCCGCGGTGACGCCGCGCGCGCGCACCTGCCTGCGGCAGCGCTGCCGCAGTGGCCACGCGCCTGCCCGCCGCTGCCTGGGCGCTGCGCGCGCACGCTCGCGCTCGCCGTGCCGCTGCCGCCCGCCGCCGCCCGCCGCCGCCCGCGGCCGTGCCGCAACGTCGACTCGACTTAGGGCTGTCGGCGGGCACGGCCCGCGCGTACATTCGACCGGCCGAAGTCGCGCCGTCGCGCGACGTGCGAGGAGGCCGTGATGGCTGATCCGAAGTCCCGGCCGGCGCGCAAGCCGCGCGGCCTGTCGCTGCACCTGGGCCTGAACAGCGTCAGCGGCGACCACTACGAAGGCTGGACCGGGCCGCTCGCGGCCTGCGAGTACGACGCGAAGGACATGGCGACGCTGGCCGCCGGCCGCGGCTTCAAGCCGACCACGCTGCTGACCAAGAGCGCGACCCGCGCGAAGCTGCTCGGCTGCATGCGCGCGGCGGCCAAGGCGCTCGCCGCGGGCGACTTCTTCTTCCTCAGCTACTCGGGCCACGGCGGCCAGGTGCCCGACGCCAGCGGCGAGGAGGGCGACAAGCTCGACGAGACCTGGTGCCTGTGGGACGGCCAGCTGATCGACGACGAGCTGTACCTGGAGCTCGGCCGCTTCGTCGCCGGCGTGCGCATCCTGGTGCTGTCCGACAGCTGCCACAGCGGCACCGTGGTGCGCGCCGGCCCGCCGGCGCCCGGCGCCGCGCCGCAGCTGCGCTCGAAGATGATGCCGCCGTCGGTGGCCGCGCGCACCTACGAGGCGCACAAGGCCTTCTACGACCAGCTGCAGCAGGAGGTCGCCAAGGCCAGCGGCGGCGTCGTTGTCGACCCCGACGAGGCGCTGGCCGGGGTCGCGGTGAGCGCGCGGCTGACGCGGCTGGCCAAGCGCTTGCGGGCGCGCGCGATCCTGATCTCGGGCTGCCAGGACAACCAGAGCAGCTACGACGGCGACCACAACGGCGCCTTCACCGCGCGCTTGCTCAGCGTGTGGAACCGCGGCAACTTCGACGGCAACTACATGAGCTTTCACGCGCACATCAAGGCCGGCATGCCGCCGGTGCAGACGCCGAACCTGTACACGCTGGGGCCGGTCGCGCGCTTCCTGAAGCAGCAGCCGTTCACGCTGTAGCGGCGCCGGCCGCGCGACGATGCCCGAGGCCGCCCCCGCTGCCGCCGCCGCCGCGAGCGACGTGTTCGTCAGCTACGCGCGCGAGGACCGCGACGCCGCCCAGGCGCTGGCGGCCGCGCTCGGCGCCGACGGCCTGAGCGTGTGGTGGGACCGCGAGCTGGTCGGCGGCGAGGACTTCGCCGACGTGATCGCCGCGCAGCTCGCTGCCGCGCGGCGGGTGGTGGTGCTGTGGTCGGGCGCGGCGATCGCGTCGGGCTTCGTGCGCGACGAGGCGGCGCGCGCACGCAACAGCGGCCGGCTGCTGCCGGTGCGCATCGAGGAGGTGGCGCTGCCGCTGGGCTTCGGCACGCTCCACACCCTCGACCTGCTCGACTGGGACGGCGCGCGTGACGACCCCGGCTACCGCGCGCTGCTGGCCGCGCTGCAGCGCGCGCCGGGCGCGCCCGTGGCGATCGATGTGCCGCCGCGCCGCGGGCGCGGCTGGCGGCGGCCGCTGCCGCTGCTGCTGGCGGCGGGGCTGATCGTCGCCGCCGCGGGCTTCGGCTGGCAGCAGTGGCGGGCGCAGCAGGCGCGCATCGCCGCCGAGCAGCAGCTGCGGCAGGCGCGAGCGGCCGCCGAGCAGCAGCTGCAGCTGGGGCTCGAAGCCCACTTCGCGCGCGACCGCAACCTGCAGGCCGCGCGCAACGCCTACCTCAGCGCGCTGCGCGCCGACCCGCAGCTGGGCCGCGCGCACTACTACCTGGGCCACGTGTACGCGCTGCTGGTGCTGCCGCGCGATGCGCGCGAGCAGTTCACGCTGGCGCTGCGCTTCGCTGCCGACCTCGACCCGGCGCAGCGCGACGACGCGACGGTGCAGCTGGCTGCGCTCGCCAGCGACGATGGCCGCGCGCCGATCGAGCGCGAGGTGCCGCGC
>CAZKCJ010000287.1:2347-3956 GCA_964550885.1 uncultured Rubrivivax sp.
AGCCCGACGTGATCGTCCACCTCGCCGCCCAGGCCGGCGTGCGCTACAGCATTGAAAATCCGCGCGCCTATATCGAGGCCAACATCCTCGGCACCTTCAACGTGATGGAATGCGCGCGGGCGGTGCCGGTGCTGCGGGGGCGGCGGCGGCCGAAGCGCCCGCCGCCGCCGCTCCGCCCGCTGCCGCCACCCCGCCCGCTGCCAGCCCGGGGCTGGCGGCAACGGCGGCAGACGGCGCTCCCACGGCGGCACGCAGCGAGGTCGCAGCCGCAGCGCAACCGCCACCGTCACCACCCCGGCCGAGCGTGCTGCGGCCGTCGCCGAGCCGTGCGCCGGCGGCAGCCCGGCCCGATGCCGCGGTGGTCGCCGCCGCGCGTCCCGAGCCGAGCCCGGCGGCGGCTACCGGCGTGGCGGGCGGAACCGGCGCCGGGACGGGCGCTGGTCGAGGCTCGGCTGCGGCGCCGGCGGCGCACGTGCCGCCAGCAGCAGGCGCTCGCGTTGAAGCTGATGCGAGCCTCGGTACGAGCCCGAGCCCGAGCCCGAGCGTGCATCCGCAAGGCGGCGGCTCGGCCTCGGCCATCGGCGCCATCCGGCCAGCCGCCGCGCCGGCCACGTTGCCGGCGCCGACCAGCGCCGCGCTGAGCCGCACGCCAAGCGTGGCCCAGCTGCCGCGGCTGCCGCCGTCGCCCGAGCAGCAGCGGCTGGTCGAGGTCCAGGCCGATGCGCTGTTCGCGGCGCTGCCGCAGACGCGGCTGCAGGCGGCGACCACGCTCGCGCTCGACCCGGCGCAGGCCGCCGACGCGCTGCCGCTGGCGATCGAGCGCGCGCTCGGGCTGCTGCGCAACCCGCCGGTCGACGAGGCCGGCGCCGCCGGCGCGGCCAACACCGTGCAGCTGCTGCTGGCCGCCGGGCCGGCGACGCTGCGCCAGCACGCCGAGGCCGCGCTGCAGCTGGCCGACGCGGTCGCCGCGATGGGCAGCAACCAGGCGGCGAGCGCGCAGCAGCTGCGCAGCCGCGTCGCGCAGGCGCGCAGCGCCAAGCCGCCGGTCGCCTACCTGCAGATCGCCAGCGACGCGCAGCGCCCGCTCGCCGCGGCGATCGGTGCGCGCCTGGCCGCCGCCGGCTACGCGGTGCCGGCGGTGGAGAAGGTCGGCGCGCGCGCGCCGTCGCGCACCGAGGTGCGGATCCAGGGTGGCAGCGCACCCGACTGGGGCCGCTGGCTGGCCAAGGTGGTGGGCGAGCTGACCGCCGGGCCGGTCAAGCTCGGCAGCCTGCACAGCGTGCGGCCGGCGACCGACACCTTCGAGATCTGGCTTGCGCCCGAGCTGTGCGTGAGCCGCCACGTGCCGGCCTGCGGCGCCTGAGCTGATGAAGCCGGTGGCGATCATCCCCGCTCGCCGGCGCAGCGCCGACTTGCGCCCGCCGAGCTTCGCGGTTGCGGCGGCCCGGCAGGCGCGCTGCCGCCGCCTGGCGCCGCCGGTTCTGCGGCGTCGGGCCAGGGCAAGCCCCGGCGCGCGACCGGGCAGGACGGCAGCGGCGGTCCCGATGCGGCGCATCGCTGCCGGGGCGCGCCGCTGCGCCGGCGCTGCGTTGCGCAGCGCGCCGCTTAG
>CAZKCJ010000288.1:0-3951 GCA_964550885.1 uncultured Rubrivivax sp.
GCGATCGGCGAAGTGGTCAGCGCCGAGGACCTGGGCGGTGGCGACGTGCACACCCGCCTGTCCGGCGTGGCCGACTACCTGGCCGAGGACGACGCGCACGCGCTCGCGCTGGCGCGCGGGCTGGTCGCGCAGCTGAACCACGTGAAGACCCGCGCCGGCGCGCTGCGCGAGCCGGCGCCGCCGCGCTATGCGGCCGAAGAGCTGTACGGCGTGATCCCGACCGACACCCGCAAGCCCTACGACGTGCGCGAGATCATCGCGCGCATCGTCGACCGCAGCGAGCTGCAGGAGTTCAAGGCGCGCTTCGGCACCACGCTGGTGTGCGGCTTCGCGCACGTCGAGGGGATGCCGCTGGGCATCGTCGCCAACAACGGCATCCTGTTCAGCGAGTCGGCGCAGAAGGGCGCGCACTTCATCGAGCTGTGCTGCCAGCGCCGGATTCCGCTGCTGTTCCTGCAGAACATCACCGGCTTCATGGTCGGGCGCAAGTACGAGAACGAGGGCATCGCGCGCCACGGCGCGAAGATGGTCACCGCGGTGGCCACCGCCAACGTGCCCAAGTTCACGATCATCATCGGCGGCAGCTTCGGCGCCGGCAACTACGGCATGTGCGGGCGCGCGTACTCGCCGCGCTTCCTGTGGATGTGGCCGAACGCGCGCATCAGCGTGATGGGTGGCGAGCAGGCCGCCAGCGTGCTCGCCACGGTGCGCCGCGACGGCATCGAGGCCGGCGGCGGCAGCTGGAGCGCCGCCGAGGAGGAGGCCTTCAAGGCGCCGATCCGCGCGCAGTACGAGCACCAGGGGCACCCGTACTACGCGACCGCGCGGCTGTGGGACGACGGCATCATCGACCCGGCGGACACGCGGCGCGTGCTGGCACTCGGGCTGTCGGCCGCGCAGAACGCGCCGATCGACGAACCGCGCTTCGGCGTGTTCCGGATGTAGCGCCGCCAGACCCATGCGATCGACGCCGCCGCGCCGGCCGGCCGGCCCGCCGGCCCGCCGGCCAGCCTGCCAGCACCGAAGGAGAGCGCCGTGTTCGACAAGATCCTGATCGCCAACCGCGGCGAGATCGCCTGCCGCGTCGCCGCCACCGCCCGCCGCCTGGGCGTGCGCACGGTGGCGGTGTACTCGCACGCCGATGCGCACGCCAAGCACGTGCGGCGCTGCGACGAGGCGCTGCCGATCGGCGCCAGCGCGCCGGCCGACAGCTACCTGCAGTGGCAGCGGATCATCGATGCGGCCAAGGCCAGCGGCGCGCAGGCGATCCATCCGGGCTACGGCTTCCTGAGCGAGAACGCCGACTTCGCGCAGGCCTGCGCTGACGCCGGGCTGGTGTTCATCGGCCCGCCGCCGGGCGCGATCCGCGCGATGGGCCTGAAGGCCGAGGCCAAGCGCCTGATGAGCGCCGCCGGCGTGCCGCTGGTGCCCGGCTACCACGGCGCGGACCAGTCGCCGCAACTGCTGCAGCGCGAGGCCGACCGCATCGGCTACCCGGTGCTGATCAAGGCCAGCGCCGGCGGCGGCGGCAAGGGCATGCGCGAGGTCCAGCGCGCGCCGGACTTCGCCGCCGCGCTCGACGCCTGCCGGCGCGAGGCGAGCAACGCCTTCGGCAACGACGCGGTGCTGATCGAGAAGTTCGTGCAGCAGCCGCGGCACATCGAGATCCAGGTCTTCGGCGACCGCCACGGCAACTACGTGCACCTGTTCGAGCGCGACTGCTCGGTGCAGCGGCGCCACCAGAAGCTGCTCGAGGAGTCGCCGGCCCCGGGCCTGACGCCCGAGCTGCGCAGCCGCATGGGCGAGGCCGCGGTGGCGGCGGCGCGCGCGGTCGGCTACGTTGGCGCCGGCACGGTCGAGTTCATCGCCGAGCAGCCCGGCGGCTACGAGCACCCCGAGCGGATCGCGTTCTACTTCATGGAGATGAACACCCGGCTGCAGGTCGAGCACCCGGTGACCGAGGCGGTCAGCGCGCAGGACCTGGTCGAGTGGCAGCTGCGCGTGGCCGCCGGCGAGCCGCTGCCGCGGCAGCAGCACGAGCTGCAGCTGAACGGCCACGCGATCGAGGCGCGGATCTGCGCCGAGAACCCGGACCGCGACTTCCTGCCGGCAACCGGCACGCTGCACGTCTACCGCAAGCCGGCGCACGCCGCCGGCCGCGTCGCGCCGGTGCGCATCGACGACGGCGTGGAAGAGGGCGACGCGATCAGCCCCTACTACGACTCGATGATCGCCAAGCTGATCGTGCACGGCCGCACGCGCGAACAGGCGCTGGGCCTGCTCGACGCCGCGCTCGCGGCGACCCGCATCGTCGGCCTGCAGACCAACCTGCAGTTCGTGCGCCGGCTGCTGGCGACGCGCTCGTTTCGCGACGCGCACCTGGACACCGCGCTGATCGAGCGCGAGCGCGAGCGGCTGTTCGAGCAGGACCCGCTCGGGCTGGAGCTGGCGGTGGCCGCCGCGGTCGCGCACACGGTGCTGGCCGAGCGCGCCGCCGAGGACGCCGACCCGTTCAGCCGCAGCGACGGCTTCCGCTCGCACGGTGTGGCCTCGCGCCGCATCGACTTCGAGTACCAGGGCGCCGCGGTGGTGGCCAAGCTGCGCTATCTGGACGACGGCCTGAGCCTGCAGGTCAACGACGCAGCGCCGGCCACCCTCGACCTGGCGCGCACTCCGGCCGAGCCCGGTGTCGTGGACGCTGGCATCGACGTGCGCTACGGCGGCCGCCGCCAGGTGGTGCAGGTCTACCGGCTGGGCGAAGTGCTGCACGTGTTCGGTGGCGACGGCGCGACCCGGATCACGCGGGTCGATCCGCTGGCGCGCGCCGGCGAGGGCGCCGGCACCGACGGCAGCCTGACCGCGCCGATGCCGGGCAAGGTGGTGTCGATCGCGGTCAAGGCCGGCGACCGGGTCAGCGGCGGCCAGCCGCTGGCGGTGATGGAGGCGATGAAGATGGAGCACGTGATCGCGGCGCCGCACGACGGCGTGGTCGGCGAGGTGCTGTACGCGCCCGGCGACCAGGTGGCCGAAGGCGCCGAGCTGCTGCGGGTCGACGCCGCCGTTGCGGGCCGCGACACCGGGCCTGGCGCCGCGGCGGCACCGCGCTCGAAGGCGTGAGCGGCGAGCGGGCTTCGCGGCCGCGCCAGAATGCCGGCAACCGGCGCCGGACCATGCAGCTTCCCGATCGAGTCAGGATCATCGACGTCGGCCCGCGCGACGGGCTGCAGAACGAGGCGCAGCCGGTGCCGGCCGCCGCCAAGATCGAGCTGGTCCACCGGCTGCAGGCTGCCGGCCTGCGCGAGATCGAGGTCACCAGCTACGTCAGCCCGCGCTGGGTGCCGCAGCTGGCCGACAACCACGAGGTGATGAGCGGCCTCGAGCGCGCCGCCGGCGTGCGCTACTCAGTGCTGACGCCGAACCTGCAGGGCTTCGAGGCCGCGCTCGCCGACCGGCCCGACGAGGTTGTGGTCTTCGGTTCGGCCAGCGAGGCCTTCAGCCGCCGCAACATCAACTGCTCGATCGCGCAGAGCATCGAGCGCTTCGCGCCGGTAGTCGAAGCGGCGCGCGCCGCCGGCATCGCGGTGCGCGGCGCGATGAGCTGCACCGTCGGCTGCCCGTACGAGGGCGAGGTCGCGCCGGCGCAGGTCGGCTACCTGGCGGGGTTGATGAAGGGGATCGGCGTGCAGCGCGTGGACGTCGCCGACACCATCGGCGTGGGCACGCCGCGGCGGGTGCAGCGCGCGTTCGAGGCGGCGCTCGCGCACTACGACCTGGAGCACGTGTCGGGCCACTTCCACGACACCTACGGCCAGGCGCTGGTCAACACGCTGGCCGCGCTGCAGCTCGGGGTGTGGAACTTCCAGTCTTCGGTGGCCGGCCTGGGCGGCTGCCCCTACGCGAAGGGCGCCACCGGCAACGTCGCCACCGAGGACCTGGTGTACCTGCTCGACG
>CAZKCJ010000289.1:0-3936 GCA_964550885.1 uncultured Rubrivivax sp.
GCGCGGCGGCGTGGCCGCCGCTGCGGGCCGGCCGGCGGCCGCGCGCGGCGTCGGCCGGTGCACGGCGCGCGGCTGCCGGCGCCCGCTTGCGGTAGCCTTGCGGCCTCGCGCGCGCGGCCGTGCGCGCCGACCCGCCAAGAGGGGCAGACCGTGATCCCGAACCTGTTGAAGAACCCGCAGCTGCGGCACGGCGGCATGGACGCCGTGATGCGCGGCGCCGGGCTGGTGACCCGCTTCCTGCCGATCCCGCAGCCCACGCTGATGGTCGGTCCCGGCTCGAGCGGCCGGCTGGGCGAGGCGATCGCCGCGATCGGCCACCGCAAGATCCTGATCGTCACCGACGCGGTGATCGCGCGGCTGGGGCTGCTGCACGCGCTGACCGACGCGCTGCGCGCTGGCGGTGCGCAGTACGTGGTCTTCGACAAGATCACGCCGGACGCGCCGATCCCGCTGATCGAGGAGGGCATCGCCTTCTTCCGCGAGCACGACTGCGACGCGATCGTTGCCTTCGGCGGCGGCTCGTCGATGGACGCGGCCAAGGTGATCGCGATCGCCGCCAACAACCCGAAGCCGCTGCGCCAGCTGGCCGGCTACTTCAAGGGGCTGCGCAACCCGGTCACGGTGTACGCGGTGCCGACCACCGCCGGCACCGGCTCGGAGGTGACGGTGGCGGCGGTGATCGCCGACCCGGCGCACGGGCGCAAGCTGGTGGTGATGGACACCCGGGTGGTGCCGCGGATGGCCGCGCTCGACCCGCTGCTGATGGTCGGGCTGCCGCCGCCGATCACCGCGGCCACCGGCATCGACGCGCTGACCCACGCGATCGAGGCCTACATCGGCCGCTGGGCGACCGCGTACACCGACGGCATGGCGCTGTCGGCGGTGGGCCTGATCTTCGAGAACCTGCCCAGGGCCTACCACGACGGCCGCGATCTGGTCGCGCGCGAGAAGATGGCGCTGGCCTCGACCTACGCGGGGCTGGCCTTCACGCGGGCCAACGTCGGCTACGTGCACGCGATCGCGCACCAGTTCGGCGGCCGCTACCACACGCCGCACGGGCTGGCCAACGCGATCATGCTGCCGGTGGTGCTCGAGTACTCGGCGCCGGCGGTGACCGCGCGGCTCGCGCAGCTGGCGCTGCGCGCGCGGCTGGGCGACGAGGGCGACAGCGACGACGCGCTCGCCGAGCGCTTCCTCGCCGGCGTGCGCGCGCTCAACGCCGAGCTCGGCATCCCGACCACGCTGGCCGCGCTGCAGGAGGCGGACATCCCCGACCTGGCCCGCGCCGCCTGCAAGGAGGCGCACCTGGGCTACCCGGTGCCGCGCTACATGGACGAGGCCACCTGCGCGCAGCTGATCCGCCAGGTGCTGCCGGCTGCGGGCGAAGCGCCGCCGCAGCCGGCACGCCGCCGCGCCGCCACCAAGGCCGCGGACCCAGCGAAGCCGCGGCGACGCAAGCCGGCGGCCGCCGCCGCATCCACCGCAGCCCCCGCCGCTGCACCCGCCGCCCGGAAGCCGCGGCGGCGCAAGACCGCCGCCTGAGCGGCCGCGCACGGGCCTGCCGGTCGGGGCTCGTGCCGCGCACCGCCAACCGGCGGCGGCCGCGCCGCCGACCCCCGACCGCAGCCAAACCCCGTCGCAGGAGACACCCCACCGTGAAGCGCGTCGTCACCGTCACCATGAACCCGTCGAAGGGCGATTTCGCCTTCGAGACCGACTTCCTCGGCGAGCGCTTCGCGGTGCGCCGCGTCGGCGCCGACGGCAACTCGACCAAGGCCTGGGAGCTGCTGCGCCGGCTGCAGGCCGACGCCGACGCGATGGCGCTGGGCGAAGTCGCCGACCACTGCCAGGTCGGTGCACGCACCATCGTCAACGGCTCGACCCAGCGGCTGCTGAACGTGGTCACGCGGGTGCCGGCGACCACCGGCGCAACGCTGCGCCGGCTGCTGCAGGTGCGCGCGGTGCGCCACGTGCAGCAGCAGCTGGGCGGCTACTTCAACAACAACCTGGTGCTGTTTCTGTCGGGCATGCGCAACTACGAGATCGCGGTCGCGCTGTCGGACTACACCCGCAACCTCAGCTTCGCCGACCCGGTGCTGCAGGCCGGCTCGCCGCTGCTGCTGGGCTCGCTCGCGCAGCTCGAGCTGTACGCGCGCGGCAACGAGTGGGTCGCCGGCTACAAGCCGTGGCGGATGCTCGAAGGCTCGCTCGCCGGGCTGAAGAACCGGCGGGTCGCGCTCGCGCTGGGCAAGGCGCAGGTGGTGGTCGGCACCTACGGCGAGATCCGCACCGTCGGCGACGGCAACAACCTCGACGGCAAGACGCTGATCACCTCGGCGGTCACCGACGAGCAGCTCGACTTCTACCGCAAGTGCCGCGTGAACCTGGTGGTCGACGTGTCGCCGAAGCTGTTCGACCGCGTGGTCAGCACCGCGACGCTGGAGGCGATGATCCTGGCCGCGCTCGGCCGCCCGGCCGAGGAGCTGTCCGACGACGACTTCGCCGAGATCATCGACGAGCTCGACCTGAAGCCGCGGCTGCTGCACCCGACCGGCAAGTTCCGCAACATCCGGCGCTTCGCGTTCGTGATCCACCCGCTGAGCCAGGAGTACATCAAGAAGGGCTTCCCGATCCCGAAGGCAACGCCGAAGTTCGTGATGGACCGGGTCGAGTCGCTGGCCGCGCACATGCCGCCGCTGGTGTACTGCAAGATGAGCAACATCGTCTCGCCCACCGGCGCCGAGGCCGAGGGCTGGCTGATCACGGTCGGCGGCACGCCCCGGGAGATGCTCGCGCGCAGCCCCGAGTTCACCTACCGCCGGCTGCTGGCCGCGGCCGAGATGGCCGAGAAGATGGGCGCGCAGCTGATGGGCCTGGGCGCGTTCACCAAGGTGGTCGGCGACGCCGGCGTGACCGTCGCGCGGCGCGCGCGCATCCCGATCACCACCGGCAACAGCTACTCGGCCTCGGGCGCGCTGTGGGCCGCGCACGACGCGATGCGCCGGATGGGCCTGGTGCCGGTGCCTCCGAAAGGCGAGCGCGTGGCCGCGAAGACGATGGTCATCGGCGCGTCCGGCTCGATCGGCTCGGTGTCGGCGCGGCTGCTGGCGATGGCCTTCGAGCAGGTGGTGATTGCCGGGCGCGACCTGAAGAAGCTCGAGCAGCTGAAGGCGTCGATCCTCGAGGACACGCCCGACGCGAACGTGGTCTGCTCGACCGACTACGACGCGCTGCTTGGCGACATGGACATGATCGTCACCAGCACCTCGGGCGCGGGCAAGAAGATTCTGGACATCACCAAGGTCAAGCCCGGCTGCGTGATCACCGACGTCGCGCGCCCGCTGGACCTGCCGCCCGAGGAGGTCGCCAAGCGGCCGGACGTGCTGGTGGTCGAGTCGGGCGAGATCGAGCTGCCGACCAAGGTCAAGGGGCTGAAGTACATCGGCCTGCCGCCGAACGTGATCTACGCGTGCCTGGCCGAGACCATCGTGCTGGCACTCGAGGGCCGCTTCGAGGTGTTCACGATCGGCCGCGACACCGAGTGGCAGAAGGTCAAGGAGATCTACCGCCTGGGCCTGAAGCACGGCATGAAGCTCGCGGCGATCTCCGGCGTCAACGGCGTGTTCAGCGACGAGCAGATCGCGCAGGTGGTGGCGCTGGCGAAGGAGGCGCGGCGGACCTGGAAGGGCTCGTCGGCGGCCGCGGCCCCGCGCAAGGCGGCGCGCAAGACGGCGGCGCGCAAGACGGCGACCAAGCCGGCGGCCGGCAAGACCGCTGCGCGCAAGCCGGCCGTCAAGGCGACTGCCGCCAAGCCTGCTGCACGCAAGCCGGCCGCGAAAGCGGCTGCCGCACAGGCCGCTGCCGCCAGGCCAGTTACCGCCAAGCGCAGCGCGGCGCGCAAGCCCGCGGCGCGCAAGGCGGCTGCCGCGCCGGCGG
>CAZKCJ010000290.1:0-3928 GCA_964550885.1 uncultured Rubrivivax sp.
GCAGGCACCGCAGGCACCGCAGGCACCGCAGGCACCGCAGGCACCGCAGGCACCGGGGCTGCGGCCGCACGAGCCGCGGCTCGCGGTGCTGCCGCCGCGCTGCCGGCGCCGGCGGCGGGCGTGTCAGCCGCGGCCGCAGCGGAAGCGCGCTACACCGGCTGGACCTTCGGCGAGCTGCCCGAGCTGATGGAGTTGCGCCGCGCCGGGCAGACGCTGGTCGGCTTCCCGGCGCTGATCGACCACGGCACGCACGTCGGGATCGAGGTCTTCGACGAGCCCGAGCTCGCCGCCGCGCGCCACCGCGCGGGCCTGCGCCGGCTGGTCGCGCTGGCGGTGAAGGAGCCGCTGAAGCAGCTGGCGAAGGGCATCCCCGAGCTGCAGCGGCTGGGCGCGCTGTACCTGGGGCTGGGCACGGTCGAGGAGCTGCGCGACCAGATCATCGAGGTCGCGCTCGACCGCGCGTTCCTGCTCGAGCCGCTGCCCGCCGACGCCGCCGCGTTCGACGCGCGCATCGCGCAGGGCCGCCCGCGGCTGGGCCTGATCGCCAACGAAGTCGCGCGCGCGGCCGGCGCGGTGCTGGCCGAGCACGCGGCCGCCGTGCGCAAGCTCAAGGACGCGCGCGCGCCCAAGGCGGTGGCCGACGACATCGGCGCGCAGCTGCAGCGGCTGGTTGGCAAGCGCTTCGTCGCCGACACGCCGCCGGCGCAGCTGCCGCAGCTGCCGCGCTACCTGAAGGCGGTGCAGCTGCGGCTGGACAAGCTCAAGGCCGACCCGGCGCGCGACGCCGCGCGCATGGCCGAGGCGCGCGTGGCCGAAGCGCGCTGGCTGAAGCGCAGCGCCGAGCTGCGCGGCCGCCGCGACCCGCGGCTGGACGACTACCGCTGGCTGCTGGAGGAGCTGCGCGTCAGCCTGTTCGCGCAGGAGCTGCGCACACCGCAGCCGGTCAGCAGCAAGCGGCTGGACAAGCTCTGGGCGCAGCTCGCGCCGTGATCGCATCCGCGCCCCGCGCGGCGGCGGCGGGCGCGATGCGCGCGACGAGCGCGACGAGCGCGACGAGCGCGACGAGCGCGGCTCGTGCGGCTGATTCGGCTGGTGCGGCTGGTGCGGTGAGCGGGTGAGCGGGCGAGCGGGCGAGCGGGCGAGCGGCGACGGGGTCGCGCTTCTGGCAGCGCCGGACTCGCGGCGGCGCGCGGCGGCGGCGGGCGCTGCCTGCCGCCGGTTGACGCCGCGCAAGCCGGCAGCCGCGCGCGCACCCGCACAATCGGCGCGCACGCGGCACCGGGCCGCGCCCTGTGACCACCCTGATGAAGCTGCTCCTGCTCCCGTTCCTTGCGCTGCTGCCGGGCACGGCGGCGCTCGCCCAGCCGGCGGCGCCGCCGCCCGGCGAGTTCGTCGTGATCGACGGCCGCGTCGACGCCGGCACCTACGCCGGCTGGCGGCTGTTCCACACCAGCTGCCACGGCTGCCACGGCGTCGGCGGCACCGGCACCGGGGTCGCGCCGAACCTGGTCGAGCGCATCGGCAACTACACCCCGCGCGGGTTTGCGACCAAGGTGCTGACCAGCTACCGGATCGTGCCGATGTCGCCCGACGGCGCGCCGCCCGAGACCCCGGCCGAGCGCGACGCGCTGCTGGAGCTGGTGATGAAGCGCGAGCGCAGCGAGCGCGGCCAGCCGCTGATGCCGGCCTGGGGCGACGACCCGCAGGTGCCGGTGCACGTGCTCGACCTGTACGCGTACCTAAACGCGCGCGCCGAAGGCGGCCTCGCGCCTGGCCAGCCGAAGCGGTTGCCGGCGGCGAAGCGCTGAGCCGCAGGCCGCCGCCGCGCGCCTGACGCCGCCGCGCCGGCCGCGGCCGTGCCGGTGCCTACCGGCGGCCGGCGCCGCAGCGCGGACGCTGCCCGCGCAGCGCGTCAGCGCAGCACCTGCAGCGCGCGGTCCAGCCCGCCCTGGGTGATCGAGATCAGCGCCTTCGCGCGCACCGCCGGCTTCGGCCGGTAGGCGATCGACAGCCCGGCGGCCAGCATCATCGGCAGGTCGTTCGCGCCGTCGCCGACCGCGATCGCCTGCTCGGTCGAGATGCCGATCAGCTCGCACACCTCGAGCAGCACGCGCCGCTTCTCGGCGGCGTCGACGATGTCGCCCCACGGGCGGTCCTGCAGCGTGCCGGTGAGCCGGCCGTTGAACACGCCGAGCCGGTTCGCGCGCGCGAAGTCCAGCTTCAGGTGCTGGCGGATGCGCTCGCTGAAGAAGCTGAAGCCGCCGCTGATCAACAGCGTCTTCAGCCCGGCCTTCTGGCAGGCGCGCACGAACTCGGGCACGCCCGGGTTCAGCCGCACCCGCTCGTCGTAGACCTGCTGCAGCGCGGTCTCGGGCACGCCGGCCAGCATCGCCACGCGCCGGCGCAGGCTGTCCTTGTAGTCGGCGATCTCGCCGCGCATCGCCGCTTCGGTGATCGCCGCGACCTCGGGCCCGCGCCCCGCGATCGCCGCGATCTCGTCGATGCACTCGACGCTGATCAGCGTCGAGTCCATGTCGAAGGCGACCAGCTTGAAGTCGGCCAGCCGCAGCGGCGGCTTGATGCCGCGCAGGAACAGACCCGAAGCGAATTCGTTGGTAGCCATATCTCAACCCAGGTTCACCGGCACGAGCGTCATCGTGTCGTTGCCGAAGATGTCGATCACCTTCACCGCGACCGTGTAGCGCCCCGGCTGCGTGTAGCTGTGCTCGGCGGTGATCAGCTCGAGCTGGCGATTGCGGCGCGTGCGAAAGCTCTGCCACTCGTTCTCGAAGATGTAGCCGCCGGTCCAGCGCTCCTCGAACCCGGCCTCGGCCCCTCTCGCCGTGGGCGAGGGCTGCGGCGGGGGCGCGGCCTCGGCTGCGGCGCTGTCCACTCCGGCGTCGACCGGCACCTTGATGATCTCCTTGCGGCTGCCGTAGTCGAAGTCCACCGCCCAGTAATCGACCCAGTCGGTCCATGCCTTGGTCAGCCGCTCGCGCGTGACGACGCCGGCCTTGCTCTTGGCGAGCTTGTAGAGCTGGCCGTCGTGGCAGACGACCGCGCTCTTGCCTTCCTTCAACGCGGCCTCGGCAGCCTCGGCCGCGCCCTGGGTGTAGTGGACCGAGAAGTCGGTCAGCTCGATCCGCAGCGTCAGCTTGTCCCTGGCCGAGCGGCCCTTGGCGTAGCGCGGCTGCGCCTCGACATACGCGATGTCGAAGAACTGCACCTGCCCGCGCTCGACCGCGCGCTTGTCGAACACTTCGGGCGGGATCGTCTTCGGCGCCAGCTCGATGCCCTTGGCGCGCGCCTCTTCCAGCGCCGCCGGAAAGAGGCCCATCTCGAACTCGAAGGCCAGCACGTCGACGCGCGAGGCGCCGCGCTTGCGGCATTCGGTGATCACCTCCTCGACGAACAGGCGCCCGACCGGCAGGTTGATCGGCCCGACCACGACCAGCCGGCCGCCGCTCTTGCCGTGGAAGAAGGCCTCAAAGTCGAGCGCCTGCGCCTTGTACGCGCGCAGGATCAGCGCGCGGAACTCGCGCTCCTTCGCCGCCAGCGTCTGCTGCTTCTGGCTCGCCGAAAGCCGGCCGCCGACGTTCAGGTAAGCCTGGCGTTCGTAGCGGCCGAGGTTCAGCACCTCGAACGCGCGGAAGTCCTGATCGGCCGCCTTGCGCTCGCGCTGCACGCCGATCAGGCGCTTCCTCGTCGTGTGGATCGCGAACTTGCCCAGGTCGGTCGCGATCCACTTGCGGCCGAGCTTCTCGGCGACCGCGGCGGTCGTGCCCGAACCGCAGAAGAAGTCGGCGACAAGGTCGCCTTCGTTCGACGAAGTACTGATGATTCTTTCAAGCATGCCTTCTGGCTTCTGCGTTGGATAGCCCAGCCGCTCTCCCTCGGACGCACCGAGGCCGGCTAGGCTCTTCGTGTC
>CAZKCJ010000291.1:0-1350 GCA_964550885.1 uncultured Rubrivivax sp.
ACACGGCTCGTGCCCGCGCCCGCGCGCACTGCCGGCCCCCGCTGCACGATGACCCGGATCCTCACCGCCACCAGCCCGCGCCGCCGCCAGGCGTGGCCGTCGTCGGCGCGGCCGTGGCCGGCGTCGCGGGGGCTCGCGCTGCTGCGGCTCGCACTGCTGTGGCTGGCGCTGTGGGCGTCGGTGCTGCCCGGTGAGGCGGTCGCGCAGCCGAACGACAACGCCGACAGCGCGGCGATCGCCGCCGCCGACATCCCGGCGCGCGCCGACGCCGACGAGAAGTTCCTGCTGGCGGTGCAGCGCCGCATCCAGCAGGCCGACAAGATCCGGGGCATCGAGCAGGCGCTGGCGGCGCAGGCCCAGGCGCTGGACCTGCTCGAGGAGCGCACCGACCGCGACGACCTGGCCGAGCTGTCGGTGCAGCGGCTGGAGAGCCTGGAGCGGCACTGGCAGCTGAAGGATCGCGTGGTCACGCAGACGCGCACCGAGATCGCGCGGCTGACCAACACCGCGTCGGTCGACGCCGCCGAGCTGGCCTCGCGCCACAACGCGTGGCAGGTCACGCGCACCGAGCCGTTCCTGTCGTCGGCGCTGCTGCAGCGCGCCGACGAGATGGTCGCGCAGATCGACCGCGCGCAGAAGGCGCTGGCTGCGCCGCTGGGCCAGCTGCTCGACCTCGGGCGCAAGAGCAACGCGCTGGCGCTGCAGGTGCAGCGCGGCACCGCGCTGGTGGCGGCGCAGGTCGCCAAGCAGGACCGGCGGCTGGTGACGATGGACTCGCCGCCGCTGTGGCAGCTGATCGCCGAGCCGGGCGCGCAGCAGCCGCTGGCGGCGGGCCTGCGGCGCAGCCTGGAGATCGAACGGGCCTTCGCGCGCGACTACGACGCGGCCCATGCGCGGCTGCTGCCGATTCTGGGGATCGCCGCCGCGCTGCTGCTGCCGCTGGTGTTCTGGCTGCGGCGCCGCGCGCGCGCGCTGCACGCCGCCGGCCAGCTGCGCGACGCCGCGCAGCACGCGCTGGGGCGCCCGTGGCCTGCCTGGCTGCTGCTGGTAGCCGGCATCGCGGTGGCCTACGGGCTGGCCGGGCCGAACCTGCGCCAGCAGCTGGTGATGTTGCTGGCCTGGGTGCCGGTGCTCGCGCTGCTGCAGCGGCGGCTGCTGACGGTGGTCGGCCCCTGGGCCTACCTGAGCGCGGTCTTCTACCTGCTGAACGCGGTGGTGTCGCTGCTGATCGGCGCGCCGCTGCTGTACCGGCTGCTGCTGCTCGCGCTGAGCCTGCTGATGCTGGTGGCGCTGGCGTGGGCCCTGCTGCGCGCGCGCCGCAGCGACGCGCAGGACGCGAGCCGCCTGCAG